>JAGVKT010000090.1 GCA_020050355.1 Gammaproteobacteria bacterium
ATGTGACTCACCTTGTGTATTATGCTGAATATGGTTCTATAGTTGAGGCAATTGCGAGTGAGAAAAAGCTTAAAAACTTTAGTAGAAAGAAGAAAATTAAACTTATTGAAGATGTAAACCCTGAGTGGGATGATTTGTATTATTGGCTATTGTAGGGACTTTAATTCTCACGCATGATCTTGACCTGAGGCGGGCTGGATCCTGATGTTTTTCTGCGAAAAAATCAGGATGACGGTAGTGGGGGCGATAGTGGGGAACGATAGTGGCGGACGATAGTCGGGAATGACGGCAATGGAGAGACCACAAAAATTAGGATAATGGCATTGGAAGTTGTTTAGTTTTTAATTTCACACCCAACGTGAAGCATTAAAAAATAAAAATGCTTTTAAAAAATAGTGAAGAATGATCCGATTCCCCCTTATTCGCCCATGCTGTGCATGGTCGGCGTCGAACTCAGGGAGAAGTGAAATTTAGGGGGAGGTTGTGGTAAACTGTATGCCTATCGGTAAACGAGGTTAGATGTGTTGTTGCGAGGGAGTCGTCAATTTTTGACTTGGATGTTGGTGCGTGTGGTGCTGGTATATCAATGGACTTTGGGTTTAATGCTTCGTCCGCGGTGTCGATTTTATCCTAGTTGTAGTGAATATGCGAAGTTGGCTTTGGAGTCTCGTCGGCCTTTATGCGCGCTTGGGTTAATTGCTAAACGTCTGTTAAAATGCCATCCTTGGCATCCTGGGGGCTTAGACCCTTTGCCGCAGAAGGAATCACTATGAAACGGTTTTTGAATTTACGTTCTTTACGCATGTTACTTTATATCAGTATTTTTTTGGTTGCGGGTTTATTATTTTTTAACTGGGAAGTTATTGCTTTTCAAGCTACACAAAAAGAACAAGCACGTTTGGCGACTCAAGCACAGGCGAATTCGACGGTTCCTAATTTGGCGCTCGCGAATAATAATCCCGTTGCTGTGAGCGCGCCGGGTTTGGCTGTTGCTCATGCTCCCGTACCGACTGCGAATAAGTTAATTACCGTTGACACACCGCTGTATATTTTAAAAATTGATCCTCGAGGCGGCGCGATTGTGAGTATGGCTTTGAGGCGTTATCAACAAAGTTTGCAAGATACGCAGCCTTTTGTCTTGTTGGCCGCTGATCCTGCTTCTTTATATTATGTAGTGCAAAGTGGTTTGGTGACGAGTGATAAAACTATTCCTGCGGATATTCCTTTTAGCAGCGCGCAAAATGTTTATACTTTAAATGAAGGGCGGCCTTTGCAGGTTGCTTTGAGCTGGCGTAGTCCTTCGAATGTAGTGGTGGTTAAAACTTTTACTTTTTATCCGAACCGCTATACGATTGATGTTAATTATGTGCTTAAGAATCAAAGCCGCACTGCAATCACGTCGCGTTTTTATGGGCAGCTCACGCGTACCGCGCCGCAAGCGCCGGCAGCGTTTTGGAATAGCTATACCAATTATGTGGGCGCAGCGATCTCATATCCTGATGATCATTATCAAAAAATTAGTTTTGCCGATATGGCAACAAATCCTGTGAATCAAACTGTGGCTTCGGGTTGGGTTGCTATGTTGCAACATTATTTTATCAGTGCTTGGATTCCACAAAATAATCAAAGCATTACTCAATTTTCAAATAGCAACAATAATGCGTATACCATCGGCCTTGCGGCTGCGAGTGTTAGTGCCGCGCCGGGGCAAAGTGTTACCACGGGTGCTACTTTATATTTGGGGCCGGCGATTGCTGATCAATTAAGTCAAATCGCGCCTTACCTTGATAAGGCGGTTGATTATGGTTGGTTGTGGTTTATCTCTGAATTGATCTTTGAAGTCATGCAATGGGTACATCAGTATGTTGGTAATTGGGGGGTGGTGATCATTCTGGTGACCGTATTAATTAAGCTCATGTTTTATCCTTTGTCTTCTAAGAGTTATCGCTCGATGGCGCGCATGCGTGAATTGCAGCCAAAGCTCACCGAGCTTCGTAAAAAATTGGGTGAAGATCGCCAAAAGTTAGGCGTGGCGACCATGGAGCTTTATCGTAAAGAAAAAGTTAATCCTTTGGGTGGCTGCTTGCCTTTGTTGGTGCAGATTCCGGTGTTTATTGCACTTTATTGGGTGATTATGGAAAGTGTGGAATTTCGGCAAGCGCCATTTTTTGGTTGGATTCATGATCTTTCAGTGCGCGATCCGTATTTTGTGTTGCCGATACTGATGGGCTTATCGATGTTAGTGCAACAAAAATTAAGCCCGAAACTACCTGATCCGGTGCAGGCAAAAGTGATGATGTTTTTGCCTTTGGTGTTTACGGTGATGTTTTTGAATTTCCCTTCAGGCTTGGTGCTTTATTGGGTGGTCAATAACTGCTTAAGTATTTTGCAGCAATGGTGGATCACACGTAAAACTTTATCTGCTGATGGTTTTAAAAAATTAAGTAAGCGGCCATCAAAATGGCATGGTAAATAGGATCGCCAGCGATGCAACAATATTTGGCTTTATTAGAAGATATTTTAGAACATGGCGAGTTTAAAGAAGATCGTACTAAGACTGGCGTGTATAGTGTTTTTGGTCGGCAAATGCGTTTTAATTTGCAAGAAGGTTTTCCGTTGGTCACCACCAAAAAATTACACTTGAAATCCATTATCTATGAACTCCTGTGGTTTTTAAAAGGTGATACCAACATAAAATATTTAAATGATCATGGGGTCAGCATTTGGGATGAATGGGCTGATGCCGAGGGAAATTTGGGCCCGGTTTATGGGCAGCAGTGGCGCAGTTGGCGTGCTGCTGATGGTCGAGTCATTGATCAGATTAGCAACGTGGTGCAAGAAATTAAAACTAATCCGACCAGTCGCCGTTTGTTGGTGAATAGTTGGAATGTGGGTGAATTAAAACAAATGGCGCTCACGCCGTGTCATGCGCTGTTTCAATTTTATGTGGCGCAAGGGAAGCTCTCGTGCCAGTTGTATCAACGCAGTTGTGATGTATTTTTGGGTTTGCCTTTTAATATTGCGAGCTATGCTTTGCTGACGCATATGGTGGCCGAGCAATGTGATTTGATTGCGCATGAATTTATATGGACTGGTGGGGATACGCATCTTTATAGCAATCATTTGGATCAGGCGAAATTACAGCTTACGCGCACACCTTATCCTTTACCTCAATTAAATCTTAAGCGTAAGCCTGAGTCGATTTTTGCTTATGATTTTGCGGATTTTGAAATTGTAAATTATCAAGCACATCCTAGTATTAAAGCACAAATTGCAGTGTAAGCTATGAAACCACTCATCGAAGAAATTAAAAATTTATTGACTGCAGCTTTTGGGCAGGTGTTTGCAACATTGGCGCCAGAGTTAGAAGCGCCGCTTAATATTGAAATTGCGCATTGTAAAGATCCAGCCTTAGGTGATTATCAGTGCAATAGCGCGATGCGTTATGCTAAAGAATTAAAAATTCCACCCAAAGATTTTGCGGCGCGGGTTTTAGAACATTTAGATCGTAAGATTTTTAGTGAAGTTGTTTTGGCTGGGCCTGGTTTTATTAATTTGCGTGTTCATCCGGCGGTGATTACCGTACGCGCGCAAAAGATGTTTGCGGATGCACATTTGGGTGTGGGGCGTGTTGAGAGCACGCGTATCATTGTGGAATTTTCAAGTCCTAATGTCGCTAAAGAAATGCATGTTGGCCACTTGCGTTCGACGATTATTGGAGACGCCTTAGCGCGGGTATTTGAGTTTTTGAATTATGATGTATTGCGCCTGAATCATATTGGTGATTGGGGTACGGCTTTTGGAATGTTGATTGCGCATATGGAAGAAACCGCGCCGTCCGTGCTGCAGGGGCAAAAAGCGGTAACCTTGGCAGAATTAATGACCTGGTATCGTGAATCAAAACAACGTTTTGATGAAGATGAGATTTTTAAAAAGAAAGCGCAACTTAAAGTCGTGGCTTTGCAAAGCGGTGATGCTGATGCGCTGAAAGCATGGAGCATTATTTGTGAGGTTTCAGCGCGTGCGTATCAAGAAATTTATGATCTTTTGGATGTTAAGCTTACGACTAGGGGTGAATCTTTTTATAATCCGCTCTTGCCAGAAATCATTGAAGCCCTTGCATTGCAGGGGATTCTTAGTATTTCTGATGGTGCAAAATGTGTTTTTCTTGAGGGCTTTACTAATCGAGAAGGTGCGCCATTGCCGTTAATTGTACAAAAGGCCGATGGTGGATATAACTATGCCACCACAGATTTGGCGGCGTTAAAGCATCGTACTGAAGTTGAGCGAGCACGACGCATTATTTATGTGGTTGATGTGGGGCAAAGCCAGCATTTTTCGATGGTTTTTGCCACGGGCCGTAAAGCAGGTTTGGTGACGAGCGATGTAGAATTAAACCACGTTCCTTTTGGTTTGGTTTTGGGTCAAGACGGCAAAAAATTTAAAACCCGTTCAGGTGAAGTGGAGCGTTTAATTAATTTGCTCACTGAAGCGGTTGCCGAAGCTAGACGTTTGCTCATTGAGCGTGGCATTACCGGTTCTGAATTAGAATATCGTGCGCAAGTTTTAGGAATTAATGCCGTGAAGTACGCCGATTTATCTTGTCAGCGTACACAGGATTATGTGTTTAGTTATGAGCGTATGTTGAAGTTTGATGGTAATACTGCGGCGTTTATTATGTATAGTTATGTGCGCATCTTAAGCATTATTAGAAAAGTAGGTCTTGATGTTAATACGTTGCCGATTGGGGCATTAACTTTGGTGCATCCCGCGGAAGTGGCTCTGGGATTGCATTTGACGCAATTTTCTGAAACTATAGATTATGTTGCACGCGAACTCTATCCGCATCGGCTGTGTGATTATTTATATACTTTGGCTGGGCACTTTAATGGCTTTTTTCGTGATTGTCGTGTTGAAGGCGCGCCTGAACAAAATTCACGATTGTTGCTTTGTGCTTTGAGTGCACGCGTGTTGAAGCAGGGTATGGAATTATTGGGATTGCGGGTTTTGGAGCAAATGTAGTTTTTATAAAAGACGTTTACATTTTTTAATTATTGCTTCACAATCTGCGGGATATATAAAGTGGGAGTGCTAATGAATAGACAAGATTTACAGCAATTTGATCCAGAAATTTTTAACGTAATTGAACACGAGGCACAACGGCAAGAGCAGCATATTGAATTGATTGCCTCAGAAAATTATGTTTCGTCTGCGGTTTTAGAAGCGCAAGGCTCAGTGCTTACTAATAAATATGCTGAGGGTTATCCGGGCAAGCGCTATTATGGCGGTTGTGAGTATGTCGATATCGCTGAAAATTTAGCGATTGTGCGGGCGCAGCAGCTCTTTTCTGCGGCTTATGTAAATGTACAGCCGCATTCTGGATCACAAGCGAATGCCGCGGCTTTGCTGGCATTGTTGCAACCTGGTGATACTATTTTAGGAATGTCTTTAGCACATGGCGGTCATTTAACGCATGGCGCAAGTGTGAATTTTTCAGGAAAATTATTTAAAGCGGTGCAATATGGTATTAATCCTGAAACAGGTTTGGTCGATTATGAAGAGGTGCGTGCTTTGGCACAAAAGCATCGCCCCAAGTTAATCATTGCTGGATTTTCAGCATATTCACGTATTTTAGATTGGCAGATTTTTCGAGACATCGCTGATGAGGTAGGCGCTTATTTATTGGTGGATATGGCGCATGTGGCAGGTTTGGTCGCCGCCGGTCTCTATCCTAATCCGGTGCCGATTGCGGATGTGGTAACCACGACGACACATAAGACTTTACGTGGTCCGCGTGGTGGTATGATTCTTGCGCGAGCGCATCCTGAGTTGCACAAAAAGCTTAATAGCATTGTTTTTCCCGGTACGCAAGGTGGCCCGTTGATGCATGTGATTGCTGCGAAGGCCGTATGTTTTTTAGAAGCATTGCAACCGGACTTTAAAACCTATCAGCAAAATGTAGTTGCTAATGCACGCACTTTAGCGGCTGCATTGTCGGCGCAAGGGTTTGATATTATTTCTGGTGGCACGGATAATCACTTAATGTTGATCTCTTTAGTGCGTCAAAATATTACTGGTAAAGATGCAGAAAAAGCTTTGGGTTTTGCGAATATTACGGTCAATAAAAATGCTGTGCCTAATGATCCGCAATCTCCTTTTATAACGAGTGGAATTCGTATTGGTAGCCCAGCCATTACCACGCGTGGTTTTGGTCAAGCAGAGTGTCAAATGATTGCAGGATGGATTCAACGTGTGGTTCAACATGCTGCAGATGAAAAAATTTTAAAAGAGGTGCAGGCAGAGGTTTTGGCTTTGTGCAAAAAATTTTCAGTATATCGTTAAGCTTAAGGCGGCTTTATGGATTGTCCTTTTTGTCAGAGTCATGAAACTAAAGTAACCGATTCGCGCTTTGTGCCTGAAACCAATCAAATTCGCCGCCGGCGTGAATGCAACGTGTGTCAAGAACGCTTTACCACTTATGAAATTGTTGAATTGGATCTACCCTGGGTCATTAAACGCGAAGGATCGCGTGAGAGTTTTGATCAAAATAAATTAAAAGCAGGATTGTTGCGTGCCGTACAAAAACGTCCGGTAAGTATGGAGCAAGTGGATGTGGCGATTAGTCACATCTTAAAACAAATAAGAAATCTGGGTGAAAAAGAAATCGAAAGCCAAAAAATTGGCGAGTTTGTGATGCGAGAATTGCGCGAACTTGATGATGTTGCTTATGTGCGCTTTGCTTCTGTTTATCATCGCTTTCAAGATGTGGATGCTTTTGTCCATGAAGTTCAAGGCCTTTTAAGTACAAAGCGGCAGCCGGAAGTCAAGAAAAAATCAGCGTAATATTGAACTTTCTTAGTCTTTAGTGGTTGTTTTTTTTAGCCATGTCAGAAATATTAAAGTCAATGAAATGCAACTTGCTCCTATTGCAGTAAGAGAAAGTGGTAGAGTTGATTCGATATTTTTATTTATTAAAAGTGAGCCCAATATTCCGACAATTAAAAAGCGTAATGCACCACCCAGGCCTGCTGCCGCCCCTGCATTTTTGCCAAAAGATTCCATAGAGAGGCCAATGGCTGTGCCCATTGAGTATACTCCTCCGATTCCGATGATTAACATAGGCCATATAAAGTTATTAATTGTGAGTCCTGTCATGTAATACCAAATAAGCATGATAATACTACCTATTAAAGATAATGTGCAGCCAAAAACACATGTTGGTATCACGCCAATTTTTTCAATAATGAAACCTGAAGTAAAGCTACCGATTAGTAAAGATACACCCATAAAAGCAAAATAATAACCATAATATGCTTCACTAATATGCAAAAGATAAATTATTATGTAAGGGGACATGGAGCAAAATAAATACGAATATAAAAAACTGATTGCACTTATTAATGTATATTTCATGAAATTTTTATCGGTACTTATTTGAATATATTCTTTGAATAAACTTTTTCCTTTTTGTTTTTCTTGGGTTATGTAAGAATTTGAAGGAAAGTTACTTAACGAGATTAACGAAAATAAAACCAAAAGTAGTAAAAACAGAAAAGTAAATCGCCAGCCAAAATGTATATCAATCATGCTGCCTATAAAAGGGGCGAATATAGGTGAGAAAGCAACTACGCCATTTAAATAGGTATAGCATTCAGCACTGTCTTTACCTGAAAAAAAATCTCTTACCAAAGCAAAGCTTAGCACAAATAAGCCACAGCTTCCCGCCGCTTCAATTATTCTGAACATAATTAGTTGTGATATTGAATTAGCAGAGGCGCATAGAATAATTCCAACAGTAAAAACAAATAATGAATAATATGATATTCTTCTTCGTCCGTAACTATCCGAGAGTGGTCCAATAACAAGTTGTACAAATCCCGCTGTTAACATAAATAATGTTAAGGTTAATTGCATAACTCCGGCATTAATGCCAAACTTTGCTGCTATGCTTGGAAAAGCAGGGATGTTAGTATCTATAGCGAAAGGCATTGACATAACCATTGGAGCAAGTAGCCAAATAAGTTTGAACTTTTTCATTTTTTTACCTGAATTATCTGTTGTGTTCAGGTGAAAAATATACTGTTAATTTTTATGAATTGCAACTAATAATCCACGATCTAGTTCTGCTATACTCATGGTGGTGATTTTTTTATGCTGAATAGTTTTATTGACAATAAAAATTCTAGAATTTAAACTGTAGATTAATTGTTATTTAAATAGTTTTTTAAGAAAATTTTTAACAAACAACGGAGATTAAGGTATGGATAAAGCTCTTTATCAAAAAGGTCTTGAAACTTTTTATAAACTTCATGGGGGCCATGAGGGCGAGGCGATATTGAATGAATTAAAAGAGATTAGTTCGGATTATGTTGATATGTTTATTGAATGGAGTTTTGGCGCTATGAATAATAGGCCTCATCTTGATCTTAAAACTAGAATGTTTTTAGTTATTGGTTCTTGTGTTACTTTGGGTACTGCAGTGCCTCAGTTACATGCTCATATAGAAGCAGCGTTGACGTTGGGAGCCACGCAGGAGGAGATTATTGAGGTAATATTGCAAATGGCTTTTTATGCTGGATTTCCTGCGACTACTAACTCTTTGCAAGTTGCGCACCGAGTCTTTAAGGCCTGGAAAAAACCTAAGGCGTGAATGAAGTCGGGATGTTAACTTCATAATCCTTACCTTATCAAGGTAAGGATTATGTTTTTGTGAAAATGTAGTTTTTGTTAATTTATGTTTACTTTGTTCTTTCTCCTAAAGTCACAGCTGCTCCATCTCCGTTATTATCATGAACTAGCAGAAATGTCGTGGGTGCTGATGAGTCATCAAGCTTTGTAGGTGCTGTTGAGGTAGTTTCTAGGCAAGGTCCAATCTTTTCAGTGATAATTGCTAGTAATAGACCTAATGCTGCTAATGAAGCCCCTAGCCAATTTGGGGAATCATATCCAAGGCCTTTGTCTATACTTAATCCCGCTAAATATACGCCTAGAGCAATACCAACTCCAAATCCTAAAATGCTCATAGAGGAGGCAAGTGTTTCAGCTTCTTTAGCCTTACTCATGACAAATCGCATTAAAGGAGATATTAGAGAAAAGCCAGCCAGTCCCAAAAAAAATAAATTAATTGCAGAGCTTATTTTATTGTGTGCGCTAAAGACGTAAGCAGTCAAGACTAAAGCTAAAGCAGTAAGTAAGCTGTATACGGAAGGCATTAAAGCTTTATCTGCTGCTTTACCTCCAGCTATATTGCCAATAACCGTTCCAATTCCATAAAGTGCAGTTAGCCATGTCATATCCCTATCGGTAAATCCTGATAAATCTTCCATTATTTTAGCAACATATGTATAAGAGGTTAACATACCAGCATAGCCGAATGCAGCGCTTGAAAAGGCTAACCATAAGGATGGTTTTTTTAATATACTTAATGCATGAGAGCTGCTTGTTGGTGGGAGAGGTAAGTTTCTTGGTACTGTGAAGAGCATGCCGAGCAAGCCTAAACCTGCAAGTCCTGTTACAGCCCAAAAAGCGTTTCTCCATCCTAGCTGAATTGAGATTTCTGTACCTAATGGCACTCCTATAACATTTGATAGGGTTAATCCGGTAAATACCAATGAAATGGCGCTAGCTCTTTGTGTTGATTGAGTCATGCTTCCTGCAACAACTGGAGATACGCCAAAAAACGTTCCATGGCTGAATGCTTGAATGATTCGAGTAGCTAGAAGTACAGGGTATGAAGGAGAAAGTGCGGACCCTACAGTTGCTAGAATAAATAATGTCATTAATCCAAGAAGCAGTGTTTTGCGATTAAGTTTATTAGTAAGGACTGCTAGTACTGGAGCGCCAAACCCTACACCAAGAATAAATGCAGATGTCATCCAAGCTGCTGTTGGGATAGAAATAGAAAATGCGTTGGCAATTTGAGGTAAGATCCCAGATACAACGAATTCATTAGTTCCAAGGGCAAAGGTACAAGAAGACATGGAAAGAAGAGCAAGCAGTGTTGACCAGGAGTAGCCGTGCTTTCTTGTAGCAATCAGATTTCTAATTGCAGAGATGCTTTCAGCTGATAGGCTACCTTGGAGTTCGGTTTTAATATTGCTATAAATGCTATCGGCGTCAGCTCGGCTTATTTCAGGGTTGGAAAGGGCTAAATCTGCAGCTTCAATAGTGGCGCGTACTATTCTTTTCGATTTGTCTCGGTATGCGTATTCTAGAAGAGCGCCATCGCCACTTAAATAAAGGTGTGTCGCCTCGTCGGTAACAGATTCATCGGCTGGGGGCATGGAAGTTAAAATAATTTCACTTGTGGATAGTGCTTCGTGTATACTTGTTTCAGGTGAAGTAGTGCTGGGCATTTTTATTCCTAAAATAGTTGTTGAGAATTAGTTTTGAAATTTATCGAGAGTTTTTAAAAAATCTAATTGTTGCTGAGTCAGCTTGCATTCAAATTCAATTATTTCATATTCGGCAACATCCTCGGTTATGTATGGATCGGTAATAAGAATTTTTTCTAAGTCAGATTTATTGATTGGTTTTGTGATAATAACGCCCCCTGTTTTGTCTGTTTTGGGGCCAGCTATTAAAAATAAGCCATTCTCGAAATACTTTTTTACCCATTCATTATGCGGTGGTCTTTGAGCTTCTACAAGATCAGGTTTGGTAATATTTACAATTAAAGTGTACATTAAATTCCTTTTATTTTAATCGGACAGTAATTTTATTTCTTTCTTAGATGGATTGTCAATAAATAATTACATATTTTTTAAAGAAAAAAATACATCAATATTAGTTTAACTAGGGTAATGTATAAGTTTATTTTTAATAAAATACAACATTTATAAAGTAAAAAAACACTTGATATTTTTTTAATTTAAGATTAGATTTGTAGGTCATTTTATAAATCAATACTAGAATTATGAAGTCTGAACAAGATATTGCAGTGGTAGGTGTGGGGTGTAGATTTCCTGGAAATGTAGTTGATTTGCAAACCTATGCGGAGCTTTTATATAGTGGTGTAGATGCAATTTCAGAAATACCTGATAGTCGTTGGTCAAAGCAAAAATTTTATTCTTCGAAAATTGTTCGGGGTAAATCTAGATCAAAATGGGGTGGCTTTATCAACAATCCCTATCATTTTGATGCGGCTTTTTTTGGACTCACCCCACGAGAAGTTATGAGTATGGATCCGCAACAAAGAGTGCTATTAGAAATATTTTGGGAAAGTTTAGAAGATGCAAATATTTCTGAAAGAGATATTAGGGGCTCCCGTACGGGAGTCTACATTGGTGCCTTTACAGTGGATCATATGCTAAATGAAACGAGTCATACTAATTGGGAGCTTATTGATAGTTATTCGGCTACAGGTTCAATGATGACTCTTTTGGCTAACAGAATATCATATTTATTTGATCTTACAGGTCCAAGTGTTGTGGTGGATACTGCATGTTCTTCTTCTTTGGTTGCAGTTCATTTAGCAGCTCAGGGAATAAATAGTGGAGATTGTGAGAGAGCTGTAGTTGGTGGCATAAGTTTAATGTTAAATCCCGCTATGTATGTTGCTGAATCTAAAGCTAGTATGTTATCTCCTACAGGTAGGTCAAAGTCGTTTGATGAGCTTGCTGATGGTTATGTTCGAGGTGAAGGTGCGGGCATGGTGGTTTTAAAGAAACTCCAAGATGCAATTAATGACAAAGACCATATATATGCTGTTATCAAATCTACTGCTGTTAACCAAGATGGTAAGAGTTCTGGCCAAACCGTTCCTAATGGTTTTGCACAAGAGCAGTTAATGAAAATAGCTCTTGAGCGTGCAGGTATTTCAGCAGCTGAATTGGATTATATTGAAGCGCATGGTACTGGTACTCCTGTTGGAGATCCAATTGAAGCTAATGCATTAGGAAATGTAATTGCAGAAACTAGGGCGTCAAACGAATATTGTTATATCGGATCCGTAAAGGCGAATTTTGGTCATACTGAAGCTGCTGCTGGTGTTGCATCTCTTATCAAAGTTATAACATGCATGAAATATAATAAATTACCTAAGCTCTTACATTTTCAAAAGGCTAATCCAAATATTAATTTTGAGGTTTTGAAACTTAAACCTGTGTTAAATAATGTTGATTGGCCTAGAAGGGAGAAGCCAAGATATGTAGGGATTAATTCTTTTGGTTTTGGTGGTACAAATTGTCATATTGTGTTGTCTGATTATTATATGAATAGTTCAGCTAAGTCGGCTGTAGTTCAAAACAATGAACGCTCAGATGAAGCTTTATTTTTGCCAGTAAGTGCTAAAAGTCAAAATGCCTTGTATCAAGCGGTGTCTAACTTAAAGGAGTTAATTAATTCAGGGCAATATCCAATAAAATTAATATGTGCAAATGCTGCTTTATTGCGAACGCATCATGAAATTAGAAAATTGTTTGTTGGAAATGCTACTACTCTAATTGAAGATATTCAAAAATTTTTAGATTCTCATCCTGAAAAACCCATGGAGAAAATTAAATTTAGTAAGAATACTGCTGTACGTTCAACCCTTGTATTATCTGGCATGGGTCCGCAATGGTGGGGTATGGGGAGGGGTTTGTTAGAAAAAGAACCTGTTTTTAAAGATTTTTTTGAAAGATGTCATCGTATTTTCTCGTCTTTAACAAATGAATTTTCTCTATATCAAGAATTTACTTGTCATGAAGCTAGTTCTAGAATGTCAGAAACACAAGTTGCTCAGCCTGCTAATTTTGCTTTGCAAGTAGCGTTAGGTGAGTTATATCGTTCGAAAGGAATAGTTTTTGATTTAATTGTAGGGCATAGTTTAGGCGAAGTAGCTGCAGCTTATTTGTCTGGAGCGTTGTCCCTAGAGGATGCGGCTAAGGTAATTTATTATCGCAGTAGTTTACAGCAAACTCTTAGTGGGACAGGCGCCATGTTGGCAGTTGGTTTGTCTCATGAGTTGGCTATTGATCTTATTGATAGTTATGAAGGTAAGGTTTCAATTGCTGCAATAAATAGCTATGATGCAGTGACATTGGCTGGTCCAGAAATAGAGTTAAGAAAAGTTGTGGACAGCTTAGAGAGTCAAGGCATATTTAATAAATTTTTGAAAGTTGATGTGCCATACCATAGTGCAATGATGGATTGTATAAAGGAAGATTTTCTGAAAGGTGTGGCTAGTATAACTCCTCAAAAGAATCATACTCCTCTTTTTTCAACAGTTACAGGTATGGAAATTGATGGGGCAGATTTAGAGCCTACTTATTGGTGGCGCAACTTGCGCGAGCCCGTTTATTTCATGCGAGCAATAGAGAGTCTTCTTGATCAAGGAGCAAATCTATTTTTTGAATTGGGACCACATCCTGTTTTAATTAATTCGATAAATGGAATTTTAAAAAAGAAGCAGAAAGAGGCTTTAGTCATTCATACTCTCATGCGTAATGAGGGGCAGCTTGAACTTTTTTATAGTTCCATTTGTAATCTCTATGCCCAGGGCTTTGATATTGAATGGTTGCCAATCTATCCGGTGTTTGATAAATCTTTATCGTTACCAAAATACCCTTGGCAAAAAGTGGAATATAAAAATGATAGCTATTTATCTAAAAAGTGGTTATTTGATTTTAAAGAATCTCCTCTATTAGGGTACAGACAAGATTCGCCAAATCCTACGTGGATGGTAACAATTAGTGATAGTGATCTTGCATATCTAGTTGAGCATAAAGTACAGCGACAAGCATTATTTCCTGCGGCAGGCTATGTGGAAATGGTATTACAAGCAGCTCATGAGGTTTTTGGTAGTGCTAAAATTAAAATTCATAACTTAGAAATATTAAAAGCTTTGTTCATAGAGAATGATGATTCTGACATTAGGTTACAATTTTGTTTAGATCTAGAACACAATACATTTAATGTGTATAGCTTTACTAATATGGATGAAGCTAAATGGGAGCATAATGCTAAAGGAGAAATATATTTTGCTCAAAATCAGAAAGAGGATATGCAGTTTTCTAAAGCTTATTATATGAGTGATCAGATTGCAAGAATGGATAAAGCTCAAATATACGAATATTTCCAAGAAATTGGTTTTCAATATGGACTCCCATTTCAGCTAATTCATACTTATTTTAAACTTGATATGGAAACGGCTATAGGTTTATTAGAGGTTCCAGATATAGGGTTAGAAAAAGGATATTATATTCACCCCACAATCTTGGATGCTGGCTTGCAAGTCTTGCTAAAACTATCTGTTACAAATAATCAATATCTTCCTACCAAAATATCTGATGTTCATATTTATGGAGTAGCTCAGCGGAACATGACCGTTTTGGCAAAAGTTATTGAACAAGATGAGCAAATTATAAAAGGTGAAATAAAAATTTTTGATGAACAAAATAACATGGTGATTCATGTTAAAGAGGTTGTTGCAGAAAATTTAGAGAAAAGAAATACTGATGTAATAAAAAAAGATTGGTTTAATCAGGTAATCTGGGAAGAATCAAAAAATGTTTTTGTTCGAAATGATGAAATTGCTAAGATTCTATTTTTTGCTGATCAGTCTGGGGTTGCAGAAAAACTTAGCGTAAAGCTTGAAAAGGAAGGATATGAAATAATTTTAGTTTATGCTGGAGAGAGCTTTGAAGTTATTGCACATAACAGAGTAGTTATTCCTGTTGGAGATGCAGAGGCTCAAGTTAAGCTCTTGAGTATGTTCACAAAGCTATCTGTTGTTGTATGGTTATGGTCTCTTGATAGTTTGATAGAAATTGAGTCTGTAGAGAGCTTAAGAGACTGTCACCAATATGGTATTAACTCTATTCTAACTTACTTAAAAGTCTCGGAAAAACTTAATTCTACAAATAAATTCTGGTTGGTTACAAGAGGTATGGTTCATGCAGCTGATGCAAAAATTAATTTAAGCCAAGCGCATTTACTCGGATTTTCCAGAGTAATGGCTTATCAAGAAGCTATTCAGCAATGGTGTGGGTATATTGATCTTGATCCAAATGCATTTGAAGATGAAGTTGATTTATTGAAGTTGGAAATTACGTCAAAGTTACAAAGTCCTAAACAGGAAATTGCATATCGAAATGGGCGTAGATTAGTTGCTCGCCTTGAATCTTACCCTATGAATATTCAACAGCTAAAAACAAAATATTCAAAATATCAAAGTTATTTAATTACCGGTGGGTTAGGAGATTTGGGTTATCTTATTGCGGAGCATCTTGTTAAAAATGGGGCTCAGCATATTATTTTGCAAATTAGAAGCCCGCTGCCTGAGCGTAGTTTATGGTCTGGTAGTAAGTTGAATTCTGATTTAGGTCAAAAGATAAAAAAAGTACAAGCGTTAGAAAAAATGGGGGCTAGCATTTATATTGTTACTACAGATATTACTTGTATAGAATCGATAAAAAAAATGTCATTTGAACATACCAGGAAAGGTTTGCCACCCATTAAAAACGTAATTCACTGTGCTGGAGTAGTTAAGGATACCTTGGCAATCAATATGAATATTGAGGATGTTGAATTGCTTTTTAAAACTAAAATTTATGGTTCTTGGGCATTACATAAAGCATTTGGTGAGGAATTAGAAACGTTTATTTTGTTTTCTTCATATGCTTCAATTTATGGTGCAATGGGTCAATCGAATTATGCAGCAGCTAATGGTTTTATGGATGCACTTGCGCATTATCGTCATCAACAGGGTATGAAATGTATTAGTATTAATTTTGGTCCCTGGTCTGGTTTGGGTATGGCTGCAAGATTATTGTTAGGTAATTACTTTGAGCAGCAAGGTATCCATCAAATTACCAGAAGAAGTGGTTTGAAGGTATTTGATATGCTATTTCATCATCATGCTCCAGAAATTGTAGTGGCTCCTACTAATTGGGACCTTCTTGGAAAGTTATATACATCTGGGGTTCCAGATTTGTTTCATAATTATGTGTCACAAGGTGCCCCAGGCATAGAAGAGTTTGATGAGTCATTTAATATAAAAGATATTGCTGGAGCAATAAAAAATGCTTCAAGTGAAGATAAAGTATTCCTTGTGCAAGAGTTTTTGAGAAGAAGTCTTGCTGATATAACTAAAATTGATTACGCAGAAATTAATATGAATGATGGAATTAATAGTTTTGGTATTGATTCTATTATGAGTATAGATTTTAGAAATCGAATTGAGGCTGTTTTATCTTCTAAATTAAACTTGGTTGATTTACTAAAAGGCCCAAATTTAGTCCAATTATCTGCTATAGTATTGGAAAGTTTGTAGTTAATTTTTTCTATATAATGGGAGTTATTTATGAAAACGATAAAGTTTATCGTAGGGGATTGTTTTGGGCATTTCATTAATGATGCAGAGACTGAAAGTTTAGCGAAAATCTTAAAGGGAGATAATGCCGAAAACACTGATTATTTAATTGGGCAAGGCATATCTATGAATGATTTGGAACTTATAAAGTTAAATAATCCTAAAGTTTATGAGTCTATTAAAAACCGTGATATTGTAAAAAAAAATAAGCAGATTGCCCATAAATGTAAAGTTGAAAATTGCCATATTACTATACCTACCAAGGTCTCTGATACAGAATATCATCTAAATATTCTAATAGATTCAGGGTGTTGTGAGCTTTCAGATCATATTACGGGAGAGCACATTAATGGTGTTATTTTGATAGAGGCGGTGCGGCAAGCTTTTATAGCTGTAACTGAAGCTTTCTTTCTTGCCCCAGAAGATAAAACTTATTTTATTATGAAAGAGCTTCGGTGTGAGTTTTTGCAATTTTTATTTCCTTTGCCAATACAAATGAGGTATAAAATTTTAAGTCATGTGCAAAAAGCAAAATGCCAATTAGATTTTTCTGTCTCCACGGAGCTGTATCATGTTGAAAATGAAAAAGCTTGTGTGATTAATGGGGTTTTCTCTGTTTATCCAAAGAAAATGATGGTTCAGTTAGAAAGTGAACTCGCAAAGAATTCTTTAACTATCTTTAAATAATAAATAGGAATTAGAAATGGCTAATTATTATGTTTTTTCAGATGTTGATGAGACGCTTATTAAATTTAAAAGTATGTTAACTTTTATGCAGTATTTTTTATTCGAAAGTGAGTATGCTCAAAGAAACGCTTGTCATGATAAGCAAAATGAATTTTCCCAAATTTCATTGTTGGCCAAAAACCCTAAAAATAATAGGGAAATACTCAATCGTCGTTTTTATCAATTGTTCAATGGTATTTCTACTTTGGAGTTACGTCAGAATGCAAATGCCTGGATAGAAGAAAAAATTCGTAATGATGATCTCTTTGTTGATGGAATGTTTGAAGAGTATCAAATTCATAAGAGAAATGGTGCTCAAATAGTTTTAGTTTCAGGCTCTTTTGAAGATATTTTGTCTCCGATAAAAGAATATGTGAAGGCGGATAAATTGATCTGCTCAGAGTTGGAGGTTGTAAATGAAGTTTATACTGGAGTTTTATTAAAGCAAGTCATTGGCCCTGGTAAATGGCTTGGAATATCAGATTATTTGGAGGGAAAATCAGTTGATTTGAGTGCTTGTTATGCTTATGGAGACCATGAATCCGATCTATGTTTTATGGAAAAGGTGGGTTATCCAATTCTTGTTGGAGGAGCTGAAGATTTTCGAAAATTTGCGCAAAGTAAAAACTGGAGAATAATGAGTTAGAAGGTTTTTTTGAAATTTAATATAAGGTAGGAGAAAGTCATGAATTTAAAATTAGAGAATTTAAATGTTGTTGTTACTGGTGGTTCATTTGGGATAGGTGCTTCGATTGTCAAAGAATTTATTAGTGAAGGAGCCAAGGTTACATTCTGTGGTCGTGACTCTAAAAAAATTGATAAGATGTTAAGTTCTTTAGATAATGTTAACGGCAGGCTATCAGGGAAGGTAGTTGACGTAACTAATGAAGGAGCTTTTAAGCAATGGCTTTCGGAAATTGGAGTGATTGATATTTTTATTGCAAATGTGAGTGCATTATCTGGTGATTGGGGTAATGCTTTAGAAACAGATGTTATAGCAACCGTTAAAAATATGGAAGCTGTCCTGCCTTACTTGAGTCGTTCGCAAAGTGCGGCTATTACCTATATAGGTTCAAAAGCTAGTAGTTTTCCAACTCCAGGTATGGATGCTTATGGTGCTGTAAAGGCTGCAATGACCCATTATATGAAAACTCTTAGTAAAAAATTGCCCAGTACAGTAAGAGTTAATACTGTTTCTCCTGGAGATACTTTTTTTGATGGGGGTTTTTGGGATAACGTAAAAAAAAATAATCCAGAAATTTATCATGATACTCTTCGTGCAAATCCCATGGGTAGGTTATGTACCCCGGAGGAAATTGCAAAAGTTGTTACTTTTGTTTCTAGTCCAATTGCAAGCTTTGTATCGGGGGTTAATTGGTTGGTGGATGGTGGTGCGACAAGTCATATTCAAACTTAATTTTTATTTTTTATGTCCAATCAAAAAAGGATCTTAATTATAGGGGCAGGCCCAGTTGGTTTGACTTTAGCGATAATTTTGGGCCTTAATGGGATATCTTGTAGGATTGTAGATAAAAGGAAGCACTCCTCTGAGCTTTTACGTGCGATTGCAATATCAAAAGCAACAGAAAATATTTTCACCTACATAGGTGTAATCAAAGCTATTAGAGAAAAAGCATTAAGTGTGCCCTCTATGGTAATTAATCATTATTCGGGATGGAATTTTCATTTTGATTATATGGATTTTAATGTTGGAGACTCATCATATCTTCATATTTATCAACCTGAAATTGAAGAAATTTTATTAAGGCGTCTAGCAGAGTTGAGCGTTGACGTTGAGAGAGAAGTGGAGCTTGTTGACATAAAAAATACGGATGATTCATTAAATGCTATGTTACGACTTAAAGATGGTAGTATAGAAGAAAGCGAATATGAATATTTAATTGGATGTGATGGTGCCAATAGCACAGTGCGAAAATTGTGTAAAATTGAGCTAATAGAAGAATTATATAATTCAGGGTTTATTTTGGCAGATGCTAAGGTTGATGGTTTATTTTATCATCAATTTACTAGGTGGTATGTAAATTCCAATGGATATTTAGCAATCATACCAGCTCCTGATGGAAGAGTTAGAATTATTTTTTCTTCCAGAAAGATTGAAGACATAAATCTCACTGTTGATGTTCTTAATAAACATATTAAAGAAATGTGTGATGCTAAAATTGTAGTCAATGAAATTGTTTGGCAAGCAAAATCTCTCTTTAGGCATGCTATTGCCTCAATTGGAAACAAAGGGAGAGTTTTTTTGGCAGGAGACGCTTATCATATATTTAGTCCAATTGGTGGGGTAAATATGAATTTTGGTTTGCAGGATGCAGAAAGTTTATCATGGCGGATTGTCCAGGTTTTGAAGAATCGGGGTGCCTCTGATATTTTGGATGAATATGAAGTAGAGCGCAGAGTTGAAATAAATAAGGTCCTTAGTTATACAAAATTACTTTCTCAATTGATGATTAACGCTGAAAAATATAAGAAAATGTGGAAGTTTTTTTTGGCAAAGTTGCAAGATGAGAAGTTTAGGAAAAGCTTTTTATTGCTGTTGGCAGGTGCTATGGATGATAGCATTTATAAATTGCGTATTTCAGGAGATAAATATTTAGGGAATGCAATTGTTTCTTTTCCAAAAAACTATATCTTGTTTTTGCCAAAAAAATTTCACTCAAAAAAAATAGATCTTTTTTCGGATATGCTAGAAATAAAGTTTTTTGATGATCCAAATATTGCGTACTTTACCGCACCTCACGGAAGAATAGAATTTCAAGAGGAATTATCGGGGGTGTTTTCACTAAGGAAATTTTTAAAAAAGGTTAATTTATATTTGGATACGTATCATGGTTAAACAAAAAGAAAAATCGCCTTGGTTCGTTATTGATCATATTAAGAAAAGAGCCAAAATTCAGCTTTTTTGTTTCCCTTATGCGGGCGCCAGTTCGAATGTTTATTCTGCGTGGCAAAAAAAATTTAAAGATAACGAAGATGTTGAAATAATTGCTGTCGAATTACCAGGAAGAGGAACTCGTATTAATGAGCCTTTATTAGATGACATGGATCAGTTAACTTATAAACTAACTAATGAAGTGCTTAATACTTGTTGTGAAAATATTATTTTTTTTGGTCATAGCTTAGGTGCAATAACTAGTTTTTCTTTAGCGTTGTCTTTACAAAAAAAGGGGATATCTTTAAAGCATCATTTTATATCTGCTATGAAAGCCCCTTCTTTATTGCATACACTACCTCAGGTTAGAGCCTTAAATGATCAAGAGCTTATAGAGCTCCTTATTAATTATAATTCAACTTTGCAGAGCCTAATTTCAAATGATGAAATAAAGGAGATTTTTTTACCTATATTAAAATCTGATATAATGCTTAGGCAATCATTTAAGCCTAATTTCACTGATAAATTAGTTACTAACTTGACCTTGGTTTTTGGTGAGTTTGATAATAGCGTGACCAGAGATGAGATGTTATTGTGGAAAAATAATTATCAAGGTGAGGTAGATGTTTACAGCTTTTCTGGAGATCATTTTTTTGTCAAAAGTTGTGAAGGGCAAGTATTGTCTTTGATTGATCGAAAATTAAGCGTTCTGCTTGATGGGGTTCATATTGCTTTTTAGAGTAATTGGCAACGCAAAGTAGAAATGTCACATATGAGCACTTTATAATCCTTATAATTAATGGTCGCTTATCCACAGCCAAAACAGGGTAGCTTGGTTATCAAATACTATCTGCCCCGTAAGGTTATGGATAAGTGACCATTATTTAAAATAATTAATTAATGTTCATGTGTGGAATTTCTACTTTGTGTTGACAATATTTCAAATCTTCCTGGAAAATTTATTTAAAATATGTTTAAATATATATCCCATTTTAAATTTAAATAGTTCATGAATTGGTTGGATCAGCTTTATCGATTGCGTGACGCCTTGCAGGGTGAATGGGATAATCCTGGTGTGGTTTTAGAAGCGTTAAAAACTAACCATATTTTGCTTTTAGAAGTTGTTGCTATCTTAGTTATTTCGGTATTTCTTTTATATTTATTATTCAAGCCCGCTAAGAAAAAAGCCGTTGCTCATGCTGAGAAGAATATGCCTACAGTGCAAAAAGTAGGCTCGCGTTTGGCTGCTAAAAATGTGGTCACTGAGCCGAAATTGGATGTGGCAAAAGCAAGAGAGGGTGTGAATCGAAAAGTTAAAGCCGTACAAGAAGAAGCGCGGCAACGCTCGGCTACCAAAGCTCCTTCGGAGGGTCATGCAAAAGGTCAATCAGCTAATGCTGCGACGCAATGGCAAGACTTAAGCACTGATCAAGAACAAGCATTGACTGCTGCGATGCAGGCTGCGGGTAAACAGGCTTTGGCTGAAGTGACCGGTGCGCCTCGGCAAGAGGAATTTTTTGCTGAAGAAGGTATTGCCAATGAAGCAGTTAAAAAGATGTTTGCTAAAACTAAACCTGCCGATGAACCGGTTATTGAGGCCGTGCCTGAGGTGGCGAAGCCGGTGGCCACTGCTGGTCAGCGTTTAGATTTTTTGATTATATATTATATGGCGCCGCATGCTCAAAGCTATGCGCTTACAGATTTGTTTAAAGTATTTGAGGGTTTTAATCTTTATTTTAATGAAGATAATGTCTTTGAATATACTGATCAACAAGGCTTGCAATTTTATATTGCTTCAGCGCTTAAACCTGGGACTTTTGATTTAAATAAAAACGAAGCCATTCCTGGTTTGAGTTTTATTTTAGATTTGCAAAAAGTGAAGGAGCGGCGGAGTGCATTTAATAAGATGTTAATTTTTATTGATGCGCTTTCTAAGTATTTGAAAGGTGATATTCTTGATGAGCGTCGTCAACGAATGACAATCGCTACCATGAATGAATATTTGGCGCGTATTAAGAGTTTCAATCATACTTAAGTATCCTTAGGGTTTTAAAACTTAGATAAATCAAGCTTTGTAGCGTCGAAGCTTCCAGCAAAAAAGCGCCAATATTTAATCTTTAATAAAAAAAAATGCGTAATATCGCTTGACACGGTGAAATGACTATTGGTATAAAGTAGTTGCCTAAACAATTGGCATTAGTCCTTAACTAACAGAGAGGGTATACTTGTGAACAAGTCAGAATTAATCGAAGCTATTGCAAAAGAAGCTGAAGTTTCCAAAGCGGCAGCTGGTCGTGCTTTAGATGCGGTATTAAACTGCGTTACTAAAGCGCTCAAAAAAGGTCAGGGCGTAGCCTTAGTTGGCTTTGGTACTTTTCATGTGAAAAACCGCAAAGCTCGTAAAGGCCGCAATCCACGTACTGGTGCTGAAATCCGTATTCCAGCAGCTAAAGTACCGGGTTTCCGTGCTGGTAAAACTTTGAAAGACAGCGTTCAATAAGACGTTATTTTTTAGTTTGCAAAAAAGGCGTATCGTAAGGTGCGCTTTTTTTTTAGTGGAGCGCTATGTTACAAAAAATTCGCGATCATGCGCATGGTTGGTGGGCTTATGTGCTCGTACCTATACTGGTTTTATTGTTTGGGCTTTGGGGTATTGGTAATTATTTAACAGGTAGTTTAAGTCGAGCGGATATTGCTAGTGTTAATGGGGCTTCCATTAGCATCAATAATTTTTCTATCCTTTATCAGCAAGTGAATCAGCAACAGAATCCCAGTCAGAATCCGGCCTTGAGTCGTATGCTCAAAATCCAAGTTTTACAAAATCTTGTTAATCAAGAATTATTTTATCAGGTATTAAAATCTTTAGGTTTCGCGGTGAGTCCCGACATTATTGATGAATCGATTTATCAAATTCCTGCATTTCAAGTGCAGGGCAGGTTTTCTATGGCGCAGTATCAAGCGATTTTGCAAAGCTTGGATGAGACGACTGAAAGTTTACGTAATGATTTGACTAAAAGTTATTTAACACAGCAATTTCAGCAGGGACTTTTGGCGTCGCAATTTGTGTTGCCAACTGAAATAGCCCATGAAACAAAATTGGCGAATTTAGTTCGAGATGTGCATTATTTGGTTATTGATCCAAGTGCGTTTTCGCATAAAGTTGTTGTTGTCGATGCTGCCGTTGCGCAATACTATCAGAATTATAAAAATCAATTTATGACTCCTTATCAGGTTAAACTGCAGTATATTATTTTGTCAGCGGCGCAGTTTAGTCAGGGTGATAAAAATCAGACGCAGGCCGCCTTTCAAAATGCGCTTACTAGTTTATCAAACGTGGCTTTTCAGAATCCTAATTCTCTAATGCCTGCTGCGATGATGTTGCATGTGCCGGTCCAAACTACAGGTTGGTTAGATATGGCAGGACAGCAAGGTTTATTTGCTAACCCGCAAGTTATAGCGGCGGTAAAAAGTGATAGTGTATTAAATCAAGGTAATAATAGCAGTGTGCTTACGCTCAATGATCATCAGGTCATGGTAGTACGGGTTTTGGATAAAAAAATGCCGGAACAATTATCGTTCTCGCAAGTGGCGCCTCAAATTAAAGCGCTTTTGGTGAAGCAACAAGAGCTGCTTCTTGCACAACAAACGGCGCAAGAGATTCAGAATGCTTTGAATGTGGGAACTTCTTTTGCTGATGTTGCGGGTCGTTATCATTTGCCCATGCAGAGTGCTTTAGCGTTGCGTGCGGATAATAAAAATATCAGTAAGAGTTTGCTTGTGGCTGCGCTGCAAGCGCCTGTGGGTGGGGGAGTATTGCTTCCTGCTGATGGTAAATTTATAGTATTGCAGGTTGCTAAGATATATCTTCCGCCAAATTTAAAAGTGCAACTTTCTCCGCAGGCTTTACAAAATTTGTGGTCACAAATAGAACTTGGAAGTTTTTTAGGTCATTTACAAGCAGGGGCGCATATTAAAATTAATAATGCGATTCTCAATTAACAACTTTGATTTTTTCAAAGGGTATGGCTTATGAACCGAAAGCGAAAGTTGGCGCTGCTTTGGGGGTTAATTGCTCTGGTGATATTGTCTTTTTTTATGGGAGTGAAGTTTCCGCAGCAGTTGCCGGTTAATGCGCATATCAGCCAAGTTGAATCGCTAGATCAGCAGCAACAAGATTTTGTCGCGCTTATGGTGCCTAAAATTGATATTGCTAACCAGCAAATTATGGCCTTGCGCCAACAAATTTTATTGCTTCGTGCACGAGTTGCAGCACATAAAAGAATTTCTGACATAGATAAAAATTTTTTGAAAGCGACGGCAGTGACATATGGAGTTGCCCCTTTTAATGTGAATGATGTTGCGGATATTGATCAATTATTAGCGCATGTTGATATTGTGCCTACTTCTTTAGTGCTAGCACAGGCTGCGAGTGAATCGGGTTGGGGATCTTCGCATTTTGCTCGTGCGGCGGATAATTTTTTTGGGCAGCATTGTTATGAAACTTCTTGTGGTATTATGCCAGAGGGTGTAAAAAATAGTGATTTTGAAGTGCAAAAATTCGATACAGTAACTGCGGCTATTAATGGCTATCTTTATAACTTGAATACCAATTCTTCTTATCAAAAATTTAGAGATGCGCGTGCGCGTTTGCGTGCGGAAGGTCGGGCACTTACTGGGCCGCTTTTAGTGTCCTATCTCATTAATTATTCAGCTTTGGGTCATAATTATATTAGCATGGTTAATTCTATAATTTTAGTTCATGGTTTTAGTCATTACGATCAAACTTACTAATCATTAAGGTGTTGTTATGCAATTTGTAATCATTACGATTTTTCCAGAAATGTTTACAGCACTTATCGATTTTGGTGTGATTGGTCGGGCAGTAAAGACTGAAAAAATCATCCTTGAATTTATCAATCCGCGTGATTTTGCTGAAGGTCATTATCGTCGTGTCGATGAGCGTCCTTATGGTGGCGGGCCTGGCATGGTGATGATGGCCGAGCCTTTGTATCAAGCCATTCATGCGGCCAAAGAACATTTGGGTCACGATGCGCAGGTAATCTATTTGTCACCGCAGGGTAAAACTTTTAAACAGCAAGATGCGCAAACTTTTTTAAATATGGAAAAATTGATTTTGTTGTGTGGGCGCTATGAAGGTGTTGATCAACGCTTGTTAGATCAGCATATTGATTTAGAGTTATCTGTCGGGGATTTTGTTGTTTCTGGAGGAGAATTGCCGGCGATGCTGGTTGTGGATGCTGTGGCGAGATTGGTTCCCGGAGTGCTGCATGATGAAAATTCTAAAGTATTTGAGACCCATCAAGGCGAATTTGTAGATTATCCGCATTATACAACTCCTCGGGTTTGGCAGGGGATTTCTGTTCCTGAAATTTTGCTTTCTGGCGATCATCAAGGCATTGCCGCGTGGCGCCAAGCAGAAGCTGAGCGGCGGACACGTAAATAATTTTTACCTTTGCAATTGTGTGGGCATCGAGTAAAATAATCAGCAATTGTGGAAGGCCCTGAATTTATGGTATTGACGCTCTTTTTTATGGTATTTGCGTTGGTTGCGATCGTGAGTAGTATTATGGTCGTTACTGCGCGCAATCCAGTAAAATCCGTGCTTTCCTTGGTGGTCACTTTTGTGGCCGTTGCGGGTACCTGGATGTTATTACAAGCCGAATTTTTATCATTAGTGTTGGTCGTCGTTTATGTTGGCGCTGTTATGGTGTTGTTTTTGTTTGTAGTGATGATGCTTAATGTAGAGCATGTCGCGCAACAAAAAAATTGGGTAAGCTATTGGCCGTTTGCTTTGGGGTTAGCACTGTTGTTGGGTATTTCTTTGCTGAATTTATTGAGCCGTTTTGTTTTAGGGGCTTCTTCGGGGAGCTGGAATTTAGACAACAGCAATCTTCAGCAAGTAGGTTTAAATTTATTTACCCAGCAACTCTATCCTTTTGAGTTGGCGGCCTTGATTTTATTGGCGGCTATGATTGCGGCGATTAGCTTGACTTTTAGAGGACGGAATATGGATGATAAAGGCCAAGTTATCAGTCGGCAAATTAGAGTTTCAGCTAAGGATCGTTTAAAACTAATAGATGTTGATCGTAAAGGTGTGGAATGAGCTTAATTGCATTTTTGTTTTTAGCGACTTTGTTGTTTTGTATTGGTGTTGCAGGGATTATTCTCAATCGTAAAAATTTAATTATGATATTGATGTCTATAGAGCTCATGCTTTTGGCGGTTAATACTAATTTTATTGCTTTTTCTTATTATCTGCGTGATGTGACCGGACAAGTTTTTGTATTTTTTGTATTAACCGTCGCTGCAGCAGAAGCTGCGATTGGTTTGGCGATTTTGGTTGCGTTGTTTCGTAACAAGCGCAGTATCGAAATTGATAGCATCAGTAGTTTAAAGGGATAAATATGGAGCATTATTTAACGACGCTCTTTTTGATTATTATTTTTGCTCCTGCGCTGGGAGCTTTAGTTTCTGGGCTTTTGGGCAAGTATATTGGGGTGCAAGGTACTAACTGGGTCACCATTAGTTTGATGGCTGTTGCTTTAGCGCTGTCGCTATGGCTTTTTTATTTTTTTTATCAGACCAATCCTTTACCCTATAATATTAATTTTTACCAATTTGCTTTTGCGGATCAATTGCAATTTAATATTGGTTTTTTAATTGATCGTCTCACCGTATTTATGATGGTGGTGGTGACTTTTGTGTCTTTTTTAGTGCATGTGTATTCGATGGGTTATATGCAGGGTGATCCAGGGTATTGTCGATTTTTTAGTTATATTTCAGGTTTTACTTTTGCAATGTTGGCGCTGGTTATGGCCAATAATTTTTTATTGTTATTTTTTGGTTGGGCAGGGGTAGGCTTGTTTTCTTATTTACTCATTGGTTTTTGGTATGAGCGCGAGAGCGCCAATTATGCGAGTTTAAAAGC
The DNA here is from genome assembly GCA_020050355.1 of Gammaproteobacteria bacterium. GTDB lineage: Bacteria > Pseudomonadota > Gammaproteobacteria > Francisellales > CACEW01 > CAIQBE01. Next base: position 26,863 of record JAGVKT010000090.1, read on the forward strand.
CTTCATTGCGAATCGCGTAGGCGATTTAGGATTTTTATTAGGTATTGCTGTGATACTTACTTATTTTGGTTCTATTGATTATCAAACTGTTTTTTCGGCAATACCTCAATTAGCACATGTCAGCATGGTCAATTTGGGCCATGGTTCAGTAAATATGTTAACCCTGGCGTGCCTATTGTTGTTTTTAGGTGCGGTGGGTAAATCTGCGCAAATTCCTTTACATATTTGGTTAGAGGGATCGATGGAAGGTCCGACGCCGATTTCAGCGTTAATTCATGCGGCGACCATGGTGACTGCTGGCGTCTTTATGGTGGCGCGTTTGTCGCCTATGTTTGAGTATTCAGATATGGCTTTAAGTGTGGTGTTATTAATTGGTGCGTTGACCTGCTTTTTGATGGGGCTCTTGGGTATTGTGCAAAATGACATTAAGCGCGTTATTGCTTATTCTACTTTATCACAATTGGGCTACATGATGGCGGCGCAAGGTGTTTCGGCTTATCCAATAGGGATGTTCCATTTAATGACGCATGCCTCGTTTAAAGCGCTTTTATTTTTAGCAGCGGGTTCAGTGATTGTGGCCATGCATCATGAACAAGATATTCGTAAGATGGGTGGGTTAATTAAAAAATTACCGATTACTTATATTTGTATGTTGATAGGGGCTTTGGCTTTATCAGGAATTCCGCCGTTTTCAGGGTTCTTTTCTAAAGATTTAATTATTGATGCGGTGAAACTTTCGGTTATTCCTGGGCATCAACTTGCATATTTCTTGGTGCTCGGCGGTACTTTGGTTACGGCATTATATACTTTTCGTATGTTCTTTTTGGTGTTTCATGGTACGCCACGCATGGACAGTAAAACTTTTGCGCATGTGCATGAGTCACCCTGGACGATCCTTGTGCCTTTATTAGTTTTAGTAGTGCCGACTATATTGTCGGGGATGTTATTTTTTCATGAAGATTTAAATGGTTTTTTTTGTACAAGTATTGTTGTGTTACCGGCACATGCGGTGATGTCGACCTTGCAGGCTGCCAATTTGAGCAGTATGCAGTTTTTAGCAGAGAAAAGCTTAGGACTTCCTTGTCTTTTAGGCGTGGCGGGCATTATTGTAGCGTATGTTTTTTATGTACGCGCGCCACAAATTCCTGAGTTTATCGCTAAGCGTTGTTCATGGATTTATTATTTCTTTATTAAAAAATATTTTATTGATGATACCTATGATTTGGTGTTTGGGGGCGGAGCTCGTTTGTTAGGGATGGTTTGTTATCGTGTTGTTGATATGTTGATGATTGATCGGGGTGTGATTGAAGGGGGGGCGCGGATGGTTGCTTCGGTAGGCGGGCAGTTGCGTAAGTTACAAACAGGCTTTCTTTATCATTATACTTTGGCGATGATTGTGGGCTTGGTGGTTATTATTGGATTTATTTGGTTGGGTTGTGCATGGAACTAAAAATAATAGTACAGCAACATTTATTGAGTTTACTGATTTGGGTGCCGATTGCGAGTGCTTTGTTATTATTATTGCTGCAAAAAATTTTTGGTGCGCGATCTTGGCTTAAGTGGATTGGTCTCTCGTGTGCTTTATTGATTTTAGTTTTATGTGTTCCGCTTTATATGTGTTTTGATTCAAGTAGTGCAGCGTTGCAATTTTCGGAGCATGCCTCTTGGATTAGTGCGCTTAATATTCATTATACTTTGGGTGTTGATGGTATTTCGGTGTTGTTTATTATTTTGACTGCCTTTACCAATCTCATCATTATCTTGAGTGCGTGGCGTTATATCACCAAACGCGTCGCTGAATATATGGCTATTTTTTTGTTGGCTACAGGCATTACCAATGGCGTATTTGCTGCACAAGATGCGATTTTATTTTATTTGTTTTGGGAAGCTTCAATGGTGCCTATTTACTTAGGTTTGGGCATGTGGGGCATGGAGCGACGTAATTATGCGGCGCTTAAATTTTTCTTGCTGAATCTTTTGGGTTCGTTGTGTATGTTGTTAGCTTTTATTTATTTTTATTTTATTAGTAATAGTTTTTGTTTTAGTGATTGGAATGCTTGGGTTTTACCCAGATTGATTCAAGATGGTTTGTTTGTGGGCTTGTTCGTTGCCTTTGCGGTGAAGATGCCGATGTGGCCTTTACATACTTGGTTTGCTGATATGCATGAACAAGCACCGCCCGGAGGCTCGATAGTGTTGGCTGCATTGATGTTGAAGCTAGGCGCTTATGGATTTCTGCGCTTAAATTTGCCAATCGTGCCTGGTATTGATCAAGGTTTAATGATGACGGTTATTGTTTTATCGTTGCTTGCAGTGGTTTATGTTGGCTTTGCGAGTATTGCCCAAAAAGATATGAAGCGCTTGATTGCGTATTCTTCAATTTCGCATATGGGTATTGCTACCTTAGGTATTTTTATGGTTTTAATGATTGTGATGCATCATCTTGTAAACGCAAATTTTAATATGCATACCGATGCGCTTTTGAGTTTGCAAGGTGCGGTGTTTCAGTTGATTGCACATGCTTTTGCTGCAGGTGGATTATTTGTTATGGTCGCTATGTTGTATGAACGTTTTCATTCTAGCAAGATTAGCAATGTTGTTGGTCTGGCTAAAAGCATGCCCATGTTTGCTTTTTTCTTTGTTTTATTTGCTATGGCGAATGTGGGTTTGCCCGGAACAACTGGTTTTGTAGGTGAGTTTTTGGTGATTCTGGCGGCGTTGGGTGGTAATTTTTGGATTGCATTTATAGCTGCATTTACTTTAATTTTAAGCCCAGCTTATATGTTATGGTGGGTCAAGCGGAGTATTTTTGGAGCAGTGCCGCGCCATGCGCCAGTAGTACAAGATATTCAAGGCATAGAAATTTTATTGTTAGTATTATTAGCAGTGCCCGTGATTATTTTTGGTGTGTATCCAGCACCGATATTAAATTTATCTTATGCCGCTAATGCGCATATTGTGGATATGGTCATGGCGAAATTGCCTGTTGCTGTTCCAGTGTTTTGATGTAGAAAAGGATGGATTAATGAATATTTGGTTGAGCATGCACCTTAATTGTCCTGAAGTTCTTTTGGCTCTGGGTCTTGTGCTCATTCTTTTAGTCGATGTATTTTTGCCGCAGGGCTATAAAGCGGCGAGCTTTTATTTAAGTGAATTATTATTGCTGACATTAGGCGTAGTGTTTATTAAAGAATGGCATTATGCGCCACAGGTCTTTTTTTCTGGGCATTATAGCTTTGATGCTTTGGCAGTTGGTTTGAAGGGTATGTTAGTTTTGTTTACTTTTTTGGTTTTTGCTTATGCTAAAAAAGAGCGCGCTTTTGGAGTGTATTTAAGTGAATTTTTTATTTTAGGGTTATTGTCTTTGTTAGGCGCTATGGTGCTTGCTTCTGCTGCAAGTTTAATCAGTTTGTATTTAGGGCTGGAATTATTATCTTTGCCTTTATATGCCATGGTTGCATTAAAGCGCGATTCTAGTTTAGCAACTGAAGCGGCAATGAAATATTTTGTCATGGGAGCGCTTGCTTCGGCATTATTGCTCTTTGGCTTTTCTTTACTTTATGGACTCACAGGTTCTATTTTTCTTGCGCAAATTGCGAATACTATGAATGGCTTTATGATGGTGAATCCGGCATTTTTGTTGGCTTTAAGCTTGGTAGTTGTGGCTGCAGCTTTTAAATTAGGAGTTTTTCCTTTTCATATGTGGGTGCCTGATGTATATCAAGGGGCACCTTTGTCTGTCGTAGCATTTTTGTCTAGCGTTGCTAAAATTGGTGGTTTTGTTTTGTTGGTGCGGGTGCTCAAGGATGGTTTTGGTATTTTGCATTTTATGGCGGAACAAATTTTAATAACGCTTGGAGTTTTTTCTTTAATTGTGGGCAATTTAGTTGCGTTAACACAAAAAAATATTAAACGTCTTTTAGGATATTCGGCGGTTGCCAATATGGGTATTGTTTTTATTGCGTTGGGTTTGTCTACCGATGTTGCTCTAGCAAGTAGTGTGTTTTATTTATTGAGTTATGCTTTTATGAGTGTTGCGATGCTAGGCTTATTAATTGTCGTTGCCCCTGAGCTTGAAATGATCGAGCAATTAAAAGGATTGAATCAAAATCGTCCTGTAGTTGCCTTTTTGTTGTTATTAGTTTTATTGTCTTTAGTAGGTATTCCGCCATTATTAGGTTTTGATGCGAAACTTTTAGTGATTATGGCATTATTGCATCAAGGGCATATGGCTTTAAGTTTCTTGATTATTATAATGTCTGTTATTGCTGCAGCGTATTATTTACAGATTGTGAAAGCTTTATATTTTGATCAACCTGTGCCTGTGAATCATGTTAAAACTTCAGGCTTGGGTTTTATTTTTGCCAGCATCAATGCGCTTGCTTTATTAGGTTTTGGCTTGTTTCCTTCGGGGTTGATTATGTTGACCCGCAGTTTTTTTGGCTAAATTTCCTTCAGCCCGTGGCATTTATTATGAGATAAGTACTGGGCTATGTCTCAACCTTTTTTTTAAGCTCATAATCGCTTTATCTAATATTTCTTTTGATAGAAATTTTTGTTTGCCTTCCCATGGATCAAAAATTTGATATTCATGTTTATGGGAAGATTCAATTACTACAAAATGAGGCGCATGTACAACTTTTTGTAAAAAGTAATTATCGATAAGTACAATAGCTTTTTTATTTTCAGCTAAAATCTTATCAAGCAGTGGAGTGTTTATTTTTTCCCGGACTAAATGTACATTACTCTCTGCTTGTGTACTTAGAGTAGCAAAATAATATTTATTTTCGATATAGCCTTTAAGAGGCTTGCCGTAGGTTTGAGATATAAAATTTAGTTGGCCTATCAGATAATTGAATTTCCAGCCATGTTTCCATATCTCTAATTCTTTTTGTTCAGAAGGTTCAATATTAAGAAGATGCATTAGAGCTACAGCTAGACAGCTTTCATAAGTAGTTTGTTGATATAGCATATTATTTTCCAAGAGCGTGTTGTGGCATTATCGAATATAAAAAAATTAAAGGCTACTTTTTTGAAGTACGATGGGTATATTTTTCTACATAAGTCTTGAGTGACGCGCTATAATTCTCAAAATATTTGGTTCTGGATTTATCCGTGTCTCGAAAAATTCTTATTGTCGCGCCAGCATGGTTGGGCGATATGATTATGGCGCATAGTTTGGTGCAGGTGTTAAAAGAGCGTTTTGTAGATGCGCGCATTGATGTATTGGCACCCAAGAGTACCTTGTTAATTACTGAGCTTATGGCAGAATTTACGCAGCGTATTTTGATGCCTGATACGCATGGAGAGTTTTCTTTAAAAAATCGTTGGCGGCTTGCGCGGCAATTAAAAAAAGAAAATTATGATCTTGTTTATATTCTTCCCAATACGTGGAAGGCAGCATTGGTGCCTTTTATGGCCAGGATTCCATGTCGGGTTGGATGGTTGGGGGAGGCGCGTTATGGTTTATTGACTCGCTATCTTAAAGAGCCTGAATGTTTTCCAAAGATGGTGCAGCGTTATGTAGCTTTAGGTTTTTTGGCGGGTGATTATAAAAATAATATGCAATATCCTGTGCCGAAAATCAAAATTCCTGAAGATTTACGTAAGCGTACCTTAAAAAAATTCAATATTGCTTTAGTGCAGCCGTGCGTGCTGTTATCACCTGGTGCTGCTTTTGGTCCAGCAAAGCGTTGGCCGGTTGAATACTTTAAAGAGGTTGCACAGTATTTTATAAAAAGAAATTATGCAGTTTGGATTGTTGGTGGTGCGGCCGAAGACAATGTAGCGCAATATATACAAAGCCATGTCCCGGAGGTTAATAATTTTGTGGGGAAGACTGATATTTTAGAAATGGCAGTGCTTATTGATCTTGCTGATAAAATTTTGACGAATGATTCAGGGCCGATGCATGTTGCTGCGGCGCTTGATAAGCCTCTGGTAGCAATCTTTGGTGCCTCAAGTGCTGAATTTACGCCGCCTTTGAGTGCGCATGCGCAAGTGTTGGAGCGCTTGGATTTAGAATGTCGCCCTTGTTTTCAGCGGGAATGTCCTTTGATTCATTTAAATTGTCTGCGTGGAATTAAACCAGAAGCAGTCATTGCTGCGTTAGAAAAATTATAAAAAAACCCTCCGAAGAGGGTTTTGAGGATTATGAATAGGAGCGAGCACTGCCATGATTTGCGCGCGCAGGTTGAGGTGTGCGGCTATAATGCATGCTTTCACGCAAAAGCTTTTTTTGATGGCGTTTTTGTGCTGCTGCTTTCATGCGTTTACGTTGTGATGTTGGTTTTTCATAACATTCACGTTTACGCAATTCGGCGAGAATACCGGCTTTTTCGCAAGCGCGTTTAAAACGACGCATTGCGCCTTCGACAGCTTCGGTTTCTTTAACACGTATGGTAGGCATTGAAAATCACCTCGCTTAGGATGCCTGTAAGTTATCTTATCTAGGAAGCGCATTTTAGCTGAAGCTGCGCTGAATGTAAAGCTTATGTTGGGTATTTTTTAGCGGCCAGCTTTTTTTCCTGAGAATGTGTGAAGCTCGTGCCTGTCCATGAGTGGTGGGGTTCTGGTAAAGCTTCTGGTAATGGGTAACGCGTAGATTCCTCGAGCTTCTGCGCTTGTTGCAGAGTGTTTGGTAAAGATTTTATGGCCAGTCTCTTCATCAGCTGCAAGATGAATCAAGGTGCGAGCGGTTATATTGAAGTAAATTCTGGATTGATATGATTCTGAGCTTAGGATAATGCCCACATTAAAACGGTAAGCTAGAGCATTAATCAGCTTAATCATTGTCAAATGCGGCTGAATGCGTGTGGTCGCATCTTCGGTAATGAGTTCTGGTAATTTCATACAGATTAATGGATTCGCTGCATAAAAATGTTGTGCTTCAATTTTTACTTGTTCGGCTGTGTATACACAGGCGGCTGGCATGGCGGCACTCGCTGATAGCCTAGTAATAGATTCGTATAGAAAAGGAATGGACCCTTCTTCTGGTAACGTCGATAGCATAGCGCGAGGTGTTGGATTGAAAGGAAATAATCTTTCAAAAGCCTTATGATTGTAGTCACACAATAATTTACGTAACATCAAGCCGTAAAAAGGATTGATACTTGTATTCGCGCATCCCTGAATGAATACCGTATCTAGTAACGGGTTTTTAAAAAATAAAGTTTTATCTAATAAAAACATTAAGCCGAGTATTAGGAAATCGTTAGCGTCCCAGAAGGGTTCTCTAGAAACATTCATAAGGTGTTCGCGGAGGAATAATAACAGAAATATTTTCTCTTTGCTGGTGAGTTGCAAGTGTGCAATTTTTTTTATTTTGCTATAGAGCAAACGATGAAATATTCCGATTCCAACTTGCGTTTCGGGCTTGAAATAAAGTAAGAAATAAAATAAATCAAGTGGATTTTTATTAATAGCCTTTAATATAGTATCTGTCTCAGCATGATCGTAACAAAAATCAAAATTAGTTGCAGTGGTTTCAGCGCCTAATAACTCCAACTTTAATGTGAAGTCTTTTCTTCGAGTGGCATACTTATCTTGCTTTTGAATTTGTCGATAAAATTCACAGGCGGCGCTTTTATAATGTTCCTCATCCAATATGGCTTCAGCATAGTGATGCCCTAGCCATGTTAATGCTACGGTGAGTTGATCAGGAGTGCTCGCGTATTTTTCTTTGATTAACATAGCTACTGTTCGCACTGGTGCTGATGTTTGATCGAAATGAATTAGTAAATCATCAAGTGTTCTTGTATCTCCATCTATCTTGGCTAGGGCAGTGCTTGCAGCAGCTATATTTTTAGCAAACTCAGCATGTTCTCCGGTGATGGTTTTGTAAATATTTGCTGGATCTTCGGGATATAATTCTAAATCTCTTGCGATCAAGGTAATTTTGCCTAGTCGCATCCAAGGCACTAATGACCCCATGCCCACGAAAGGAAGGGTAGTTGCAGTAACAACTTGTTCAAATATTTCTGATGATAAAGTAGGAAGTTGAATGATGGCAACTTTAATGCCTTCTGGTAAAACAAAATCTGCTGTTGGTCTTACGTTGGGATCAGTGAAGAGTTTTACTTCTGTGGTCAGTAGGTCGGTCCAGGCGGAAATACGAGCGTAATCCTCACCAGCTCCTGAATTGAATATGAGTACTGGTTTTGTTTTTGTTAATAAGCTTTTTAATAAACGAGCAAATACCATTTTACTCTCTGTTGCGGTGCAGTTAGCGACAACAGCGCGTACTACCATAGAGTCATAGGGTAGATCTGATTGTCTGAGATAATCAGCCCAAGTGTATTCCCTGCTTGTAGGTATAGAATATAAGGGTGTGAGCTCAGAGGGTACATATGATAATGGGTCCAGTTGTTTTGGTAATAAGGGTACTATTTCACCGTTCGCTAAAGTTATTGCGCCAATTTGATAAAACCAATCTAAACAAATGTTATGAACACTTAAATCAATAAATGTTCCAGTGTAAAGCAATGAAAAATATGGGTGAGCTAAAGGGCTGGTTGCAGCGAATGATATGCTAAGTGGGGCATAAGGAATCTCTGCTAAAGTTTTATAGGAATGCCTGTTTAAATGTGGAAGAAAGCTCTCTGTTGATTGTATGGGAGAAAGAGTTTCCTGATTAATGGCAATAAATGTAATATTGGGGATTGGTGTGGGAAAAATATGTGCTAATTTTTCTTTGTTAGTTTTTTGTCCGGGGGTGTCCATTATAGTATCGTAATAAAGGATATCAATAGGTCCTGTATAATCCAAAAAGCGCAGGCGTTCTGTTATTTTTAGCATAGCTGTGGTGCTAGATAAGTTATGGTCTGTGCGGTAGATTATACGTATTCTAGGAAGGCGACTTAATAATTCTTGTGCGGTAGGGATATCGGTGGTTGTTGCCGCTTCTCCTGCGGTACGTTTGCTTATAATTTGATGAACATAGCTGGCTTGTCGACCGTAGTTGCCGATGGCCCATTGTTCTGGTTTTACCAATAAGCTTCTAAAGGCAGAATTATTGAATAGATGTTTTCCTGTTAAACACATTGGGTGGGCATAGTCCGAGGTATTAAAAGTGCCTTCAATCTCAGAGTTAATTACATTTTCTATGAATCTTTCTGTCAAATCTGCTGCTATTCCTCTGTGTGCTATCTCAGTGGGAATGGTTAAATCAATTAGAGATTCCTCCTCCCCCCCCCCTGTTGTGTCAATATTTAGTCTGGTGAAGAAAGCGTCTATCTCTTGTTTGGCATAAAAGATTGCAGCATGAGGGGCTCTCATGCGGTGGTAATTCGCTTTTTGAATGATATTAGGTTCGAGTCCGGCAGCGATTGCGGTTCTTAACAAGAGTTTTTTATGGGGGGATTTAAATAGTAGTCTTCCAAGTAGGATTCTTTCACGCGCGCTTAGTTTGGCTCCTGCTGCTACTAAAGCTTTGGTGGCTAATTCATGACCGTTTTCTGCGGCTAGCATTAATGCGCTTTTGTGGTCATTATTGGTTAATTTATAATCTGCTCCTTTTTCGAGTAAAAGCTGTAATAGCTCGAGGCGGTTTTTTTGAGCGGCTACCATTAAGGCGGTCATGCCATGCTCATTTGGAGTGTTGATTTCTACGAGATTTTCCTCAATGAACATTCTTGCTAAGGCTGGATTGCCGTTTTCTTCAACAATAAATATTAAAGGCGTTGAGGTGGTTCCAAGCATGGTTATTATATTTTTTTATTGATATGCTTTTAATTATATCATATAAATAGTAAAATATAAATATTTGTATGTTGTTTGTGGTGTGGTTTCAGCAGTAAGCTTCTTGCTAGTGGCATATCTTTTTCGAGGTGCCCTATAGTTAATTAGGGTGTTTATTATATAATTTTATTTTATTTTTGTAAGTTTTATTTAGCCTGTCAGCGTCTTCGCATTTTGGAATAAGAATGGTATATTTATTCGAGTGATAAAATTTCATTTAATAAATAGGGGGTGATGATGCAAGTTCGAGCACGTGTCTTAACAATTTTATGTGGCTTTGCTTTAATGTTGGGTGGGTGTAGTACCTTGGGTGGTA
>JAGVKT010000088.1 GCA_020050355.1 Gammaproteobacteria bacterium
CATGAAGATGCAAGGCCTGTTTAATAAAAAAATCATCATTGCTGATGCGCTTCAAAGCCATACAGTTACCGGGCGTAGCAAGACTACGCCCCTACAGCAAGGCTTTCGATTTTGGGACAAACAGTGAAATTTTCACGTCAATTTTTTGTATAACTTCGCATTTCGAAGTGCGTTTGGTATAGGACCAATTAGTGCGTCAACAATGCCATCGCCTCAACATGATCGGTATGCGGAAACATATCCATCACTCCGAGTGCCTGCAGTTTATAGCCTTGTTCTTTAACTAAAATTTCTAAATCACGCACCAAGGTAGCGAGGTGACAAGAAACATACACCAAACGCCGCGGCCGCCACAAATGCATATGCCGCACTACGGCTTCAGCACCTGCGCGCGGCGGATCTAATAATAATTTATCAACTGGCAACGCCCATGGCGTAAAAGCGTCAACATCAAAAAGATTACTACTCGCAAAACGAACATTAGTAATTTGATTAGCCTCGGCATTATCCTGGGCTAAGCGCGTCATCGCAGCATCACCCTCCAAGCCCAAAACTTCTTTACTCAAAGCCGCTATAGGCAGACTAAAATTACCCAAACCACAAAATAAATCAGCAACCCGATCCTCTGCTGTTAACTCTAATAAAAACAAGGCTTGCTCAAGCATTTTTTCATTAAGGCTTCTATTAACCTGAATAAAATCTTGTGGCCGAAAAATAAATTTAAAAGATCGATTCTGTAGCAGGTTCAAGGTATAAGTTAAAGCGACAGGCTGCTCAGGATAAATTTGCTCAATTGTTTCTAAACCACCAGATTGTAAATAGATGAACCAAGGATAATTTTTTGCCAAAGCAATAATTTTTTGCACATCCGTAGCCGACAAAGGCACCAAATGCCGAAATACCAAAGCCACACCCACATCACTCACAGCAAGCTCAATTTGCGCGATTTGATCTTTACTACTGAGCGTCGTCAACATTTGTTTTAATTCTTGTAAATGCGCACCGATATGCGGATGCAGAATCTCACAACGCTGTGTATTAGTAATAAAATTACTTTCAGCTTCGCGAAAACCTACCAACACTTCTTGTTTCTTTTTTACAAAACGCACACCCAAACGTGCCTTATGCCGATACCCCCAAACCTCTGCTTGTAAAGGTGCCAACCAAGAATTCGTAGTTAAATCCGCCTTAGCAAGCAACTCTCGCAACCACATTTCTTTATAATGAATTTGCGCTTGTGACTGTAAATGCTGTAACGAACAACCGCCACAAATACCAAAAACCTGACATTGAGGAACTACACGCTCAGGAGCAGGTTTTAAGATTTCTAAAACCACTGCCTCATCATATTGACGTTTGCGTTTAAGATAGTGCAGCGTCACTTCTTCGCCCGGCAAAGCACCTTTAATAAAAGTCGCCTTACCATCAATAAATGCTAACCCTCGACCATCCGTAGTTAATTTTGTTACGCTAATTCCCTGCGTCATAGCTATAATTTCTTGTTCACTAATTCTCGTTGTACTAAAACCATAAAAAACCACACTAAGAAAATATTTAATAAAGCAACGATAACCCAAATAGCCCACATTGAAAAGAACGCCGCCAAACCACCAAAGATAAAGGCCAAAAATACATTAACTGCCCAAAACACTACAAAACTTTTACGGCGCAACCATAAATCAAGAGCACCCTGCGCTACAGCCAAAATAAACGCCCCGACACCGATCACAGGCGCGAAAGAATTCAAATCGGTCAAAGCTGAAGCCAAAGGCTCAGAAATGAACTGTATATAAAAGGTCAACATACCCAAAAAACTCAAAAAAGCTAAAACCCCAAACAACACCCCATGAAGCATCACCAAACGAATTTGCTGTACTAAGGTCATGCACCCCCCTCTAAAATAGCTTGAACTTTTTTAAAACTGTCTAAAGTATCAACACCAGGCGGCGTAGACACCGGTGCAATATCCACATGAATCTTATAACCATGCCACAAAGCACGCAACTGCTCGAGAGATTCTAAAATTTCCAAAGGGCTCCGTTCAAGCTGCGGATAATTTTTTAAAAATTTACCACGATAAGCATAAATACCAACATGCCTAAAAAAGTGTAATTCATTAGGCAAATCCGCAGGAAAATTTTCGCGCGCCCAAGGAATCGGCGCACGACTAAAATACAAAGCATAATTAGCTTTATCAAAAACCACCTTAACACAATGCGGATTAAATAAATCAGCACGATCATCAATCGGATCGCTCAAAGTAGTCATATCCGCTTGTAAATAATTCTCTAAATTTTGTGCTACACAAGTAATATTAGCGACCGGCAACAAAGGCTCATCACCCTGCATACATACCACAACATCATCATCCGCATAACCTAACGTATTAAAAGCTTCAGCACAACGATCGGTACCCGTAAGATGATCTTCCGCAGTCATGCACACCGGAGCACCTACTGCCCGAGCAGCTTCTGCAATTTGTTCATCATCAGTAGCTATAACTACACTATCAAAATGACACTGCAAGGCCCGTGCATAGGTATGCGCAATTAAAGGCTTGCCCGCAATGGGAATTAATAATTTTTGCGGCAAACGAGTTGAGGCAAGACGTGCGGGAATAATAATACGACGTTTCATCAACGCATACTCGCAAGTTCATCCGCACTCAAATGGCGCGCTTCTTCAACCAACATAATGGGAATACCTGCTCGAATAGGAAAAGCCAATTTATCAGCATGCGACCATAATTCTTGCCGTTCTTTTTTATAAACCAACGGCGTTTTAGAAATCGGCGAAACTAAAATCTCCAAAACTTTAGGATTCATAACCGTCCTTCAAAATTCGAAAAGAAAAGCATAGTATATATCAAACGCATTTCAAAATGCGAAGATTTTACTTGGCGTTAAGTTTTCACTGTTTGTCCCAAAATCGAAAGCCATGCCGTAGGGGCGTAGTCTTGCTACGCCCGGTAACTGCAGGACTTTAAAGCTCATAAGCAATGATGATTTTTTTATTAAACAGGCTTCGCTTTTTCACGTTAA
>JAGVKT010000013.1 GCA_020050355.1 Gammaproteobacteria bacterium
GTTTAATAAAAAAATCATCATTGCTGATGCGCTTCAAAGCCATACAGTTACCGGGCGTAGCAAGACTACGCCCCTACAGCATGGCCTTCGATTTTGGAACAAACAGTGAAATTTTTACGTTAATTTTTTCTATAACTTCGCATTTCCAAGTACGATGGGTATATACCATTTATCTGCTATAATATAGCCTGTATTTATTTATAGGATGAATTTATGGCAGCGGGGGCAGCAATATCGGATTTTGTATCGGGAATGCCGTATTTATTAACGGCTGCTAATTCGGATTTTGTATCGAGAATATCGTATTTATTAACGGCTGCTGACAATGATCGGTTTGCAATTGATGTTGTGACGCCTTTAGATAGTCAGGGTCGGACGTTATTGCATTATGCTTGTGCACTTTATTCGTTTTCTGCAATTTCAACTTCAAGCTCAAGCGAAAACTTTACTAAGTTACAGCAGGAGCTTGTTCGTGAGGGTTTTAGTCATGCGCTTTTCACAATAACTCCAATTGGCGCGAGAGAAGGATCTTTATTGGAATTTCTCCTATTTTTGGAGCGTAAGGTAACAGCTGCCCGAGTATTTTCAGGGATGTTGCAACAAGATAAATTGGGTAACACACCTTTGCACTATCTTGCAAGATCTGGAGATATGCAAAGTCTTTTGCTGTACCTTAATAGAGAGGGTATGCAAGTCCTTTTGCGTATTCCCAAGAACCTTGAGGCATTGCAGGCGGGTTTTGTGGTTCAAAATCATCAAGCTTGGACTGTGGGGCATATGTTGGTGAGATATCGAAGAATGTCATTTATTGTTCATTATTTAGCATATATTGCTGCTGCTAAACTTAATCCGCCGCCGCCTACAGGGCTTGCTGCTGCGGTAAGTTCTGTGGGTAGTGCTTTTTGGGCCATGATAGCACCTGCGAGCATTACAAGTGTAAGTTCAGCAAAACAATCGTTATTTGGTGCCGTGACGGGCAAAGGCGTAAGTGCGCAAAGTTTTTTAGAGCTGTGTTTAGCTAATCCGCATGAAATTTTTGAGGAGCTTTATTTTTATTTACAAAAAGAAGATCCTGTTGCTTTAGAGTGTGCACTTGCAGGAATGCGTGCTCAAGGTCATCAGACCTTATTGCACTTATTGATGAAGTCACAATCAAGGCAGCTTCGAGGTTTTTTAAGTAAGTTGCTTTCAAAGTATGATGGCGCTGCTGCTGAGACCTTTGTGCCAACGGCAACTACAGCGACACAATTAGAAAAACAACTCGCACTTGCATTCCCTACGCCCGCTGAGACATGTTCTCTCTTGACTACTGCAGCACAGCATCAGAATGAAAATTTTTTGGTTCTTGCTGATTTTATCGCACGCTACAGTCCTTATTGGTTGCTTGAATTATTTACACCTCTTGATGCTACAGGGGCAACGCCGTTATCCGAGGCATTTAAGCGGCAGGCTCTTAGTGATTTGTTAGCTTTTTTGTCATTGCCTTTCACTGAAGAACTTCGTAAAGCTTTTATAGCTGTAAGTATGGCAAAAGATTCAAATCATGCGCTTATTTTGATTGCTGCAAAACGTGATTATCGTTTGTTCTTAAGCTTATGGCGTTTTATTAAAACTAATGTTTCTTCTGAGTCATTTCGTTTATTTATTGCTACGAGTCCTGTGCTTCATTATTTGATAAAATATGATGATGTTACTGATTTTGAGGTCGCTGAATTTTTTCGTGGAGTGTTAACCAAAGATGAATTATTAAGTCTTGATCTTGCCCGTGGCATGTTAATCACAGGCGACCGTCTTGATGCCGTTGCACCTGCTTTAGGAAATAGTCTTATCGATAGGCTATTTAAGAATCGGAATCAAAGAGGACGAATCAGCATATCTTCAATGTTGGATTGCGGTGCTCTAGAGGTATTGAAAAGGTTGCCGCGAGAACGGGTACAGGCGGTATTAATTCAAGATACTGCTGTAGGTAAACATTCGCCTTTAATTTATGCGTTGCGACACCAAGATTCAACAGCCTTGCTTGCTTTGTTGGATTATCTTGATGTTGAAGTGCCTGAAGTCTTGACTGCAATATGTAGTGATTCAGAGCTTTTGGCAAGGCTTTTGGTAGCTATTTTTGAGTGTCAATATAATGCTCCACAAGTATTAGAGTTTTTTTGGGATCTTGTTATTCGGCATCAGCCTGAAAAATTAGAGGTAGCTTTAAAGGTTTCTGTGCCTTTAATTTCAACACCGGCGAGAAGTGGATCATTGCTAGAACTTTTGGGCGCTGTTTTGATGAAGCCTCCCTCTTCTATAAATGAACTCCTGCGTTTCGCAGTTAATCTCGTGAGTTTGATTCAATGTAATTTTCCGGAATGTTATAGAGAGTTCGAAGAGAAGTATCCTTTTTTATTATTTTTAACAGCGAGTAGTCCTTCACTTGTAAGTAAGCTTGCTTTAGCCCCTGTTTCTGAGTCATATGGAAGCAGCTTAACTATTACAAGAGCAGGAGATAAAGGTAAGAATGCTCTGCATTTATTGATGGGTAGTGCTGCATCAAATTATGCTGCGGGTGCCACTTTACAAGCTATGAGAGGGCTGGCTCGAGAAGCGCTTAAAGCGGCTTTATTCATGAAAGATGATTTCGGGCAAAATCCTTTGCATGCAGCTTTGGTGGCGGGAGGAAACGAAAATTTTATTTCGTTGCTTCGATTTGCCAGAACGGTTTTGAAGTTTACTGCTGATGAATTTTCTAGCTGGATATTTGCTCCTGACAATATGCGAATGACTCCTGCTGATTTGGCGATAGCGGTGCTGTTTTCTGAGCAACTAATTATGTTTTTTAATACTTTGTCGATAGAAGATAAAAAGATTTTGTTGGGAGCAAGGAAAAATGCTCATGGTCAGACAGCTTTGTGTGCGGTAGTTCCTAGTGATGATAAAATAAAAAAATGTAATACTTTAGTCATGCAAGCATTGCGTCTGGGTGTTCTTGAAGAGATGCTGGGCGCGCGTGCTCAGGTTGTTTTTGAACCACATAGTGTTTCTGATTTATCAGCTCGTGTCCTTGCTGATGCGCGTGGAGTCACACCTTTAGTTGTTTCATGTGCGCTTAAAAAAAGGTTTGAGCTCTTTCTTGCTCTTGCTAATTGTTCTTCTGTTGATTCTAGAAGCTTGCTAGGTGATGGTGGTAGTGCAAGTCCTTTAGCATTGTTATTTTCGTGTCTTGAGCTATTTTATGTATTGCATGTGATTAAGAGCATACCGACCGAGCGATTTAAGGATTTGTTGTTGTCTATTGATCTTAGGGGTAAAGGACCGTTAGATGTGCTTCTTGATCGCTTCTCAACACCTGCCACAGGCGAGCTAGATTTAATCCTAGAGTATATTTTAGATAGAGCGCTTGTTGGTCAATCTGATCAAAAAGTGGTTAATGAGGTTTTATGTGCTCCATCGGGCTTAAGATTGCTGGAATGTATTTTGAAGAATGTTTTTCAGAATACTTCTAGATCTCAAAGTTTACAAAGAAAGGTGTACGAGAAATTTTATCGCGCTCTTAGCCCTGAAACTTTTCTTTATATGTTAAGGCAGGCATCTTTGCGCGTAGATTTTCGTGTTGGTGCAGGTGCAGGCGCTGGTGCAGGCGTTGCAAGCCTTCCTTTGTTTTTTCTGCTTCTGGAGAGCGTTCATCGAAATGGCTTTTATAATCTTCCTTTCAAGAAGAAGGATGAGGTATTTAAAGAATTTTTTGCTAGAGCTGCGCTTGCTAGGCCTATAGTATCTGATGGAGGTGCATTGGTATCGCTTTTACACACAGCATTAAGCGTTCCAGGTCTTGGTCCTGTGGCTCCACTAGTGTATGCGATTCAAAATTATTCTTTTTCTTCCTCTCCTGAAACCAATGCAGTTTTGGATATGGTCCGATTGTTACTTGTCGTGGGTGCGACTTTTCCTGAGGGATTTGTCTCT
This sequence comes from Gammaproteobacteria bacterium, assembly GCA_020050355.1. Classification (GTDB taxonomy): domain Bacteria; phylum Pseudomonadota; class Gammaproteobacteria; order Francisellales; family CACEW01; genus CAIQBE01. The sequence goes on from JAGVKT010000013.1 coordinate 3,952, forward strand.
CGTCTAGAGCCCCAAGTGCAACGTTTGGCGCTTACTGATGTTGTAGCTAAGGCGCAAAAAAATATTGGAGATGGCTTATGGTTTCGTCGTGGTTCAGCGGTAGTTGCGTGGGTGAATGAGCGTGCGATCAAGTGATAGTGTTTTTAAGTGCAATGGATGTGTCGTTGTCCGCTGGTTTGTAAAATTAAAAAAACAGTATAATAGTTGCACAGCGTAAATTTTTAGTATAATATGGGTAGATCAAATAATAACCTATGTGGATCTTCGCTCATTATGCACGCCGCACCTCTTAGCATCACTACTTTATATACTCAAATTGAACAGGCCTCAAATAAAGAAATGGCCTGTGCTATCTCTAAAGCTTTTGAACAACTTGAAACAAATCAAAGAGAAATGTCTACTCAAATTACTCAAGAAGTCTTAAAAGAAGTAAAAATAGAAGATTTAGCGACTAAAGCTGATCTTAATGAACTTAGAGCCGATTTTAAAGAGCTTAGGGCTGATTTTAATGAGCTTAGAGCTGATTTTAATGAATTTCGAGTAACAACTAAAACTGATCTTAAAACGCTTGAATTAAAAATGTCTGACCAAAAATTGGAGCTCCATAAAGCGATCTCTAGCTCCAAGTGGCAAGTCCTAGGTGGTATGGCTGTACTTTTATTTGTACAGTTGACCGGTAAACACTTCGGTCTTTTTTAAAAATATTTTCTGTGCTCGCCTGTATTTTTTAGATTATGATTGCAGCGGTTACAAATTTTTTGATCTTGGTAGTCATCGTCTTTTTGGCTTACGTCTGCGCCATGATGCCAGCAGCGTTCGCATTTTGGTTCGGTGGATTTTTTAATGATCGGTGCGGTGTTAGCAGCATCGATGCAAGTTAATTTCGATACCAAGAAAAAATATTTTAATTCATTTTTAAATGCGCTCAGATCATCGATTTGTGCTTGATCAGTATTTACGGGTTCAGTCAAGCTTAGTTCTATATCAAGACTTGAGCCAATTTCGCCATTTTTTCTTTTGCTGTCTAATTCTTTGTTGATGTTTGCGCGTAGTTCAGCAAGTGTTTTAAGAAGCATGTTGGGTTGTTCAAGAAATTTTTGGTGTGTGTTTGTTTTTAAATCATACCATTCTAATGTAAAAACCGTAGCATCATCGGTATCACATAAATTTTTGCTGCGCATTATTTGCCAGGCTTCATCACTGGTGAAGCTTAGTACTGGGCTTAATACACGTACCATGATCTGTAGGATATAATAAAGCGCACTTTGTGCCACGTGACGGTTGTGAGCGTTTTCGGTATAGAGTCGATCTTTTAAAATATCAAAATAGATATTGCTTAAATCTTTTTCACAGAATTCGAAAAGTTTGGTGATGCTGCCGCGAATATTATAAGAATGATTAGCAAAAATTGCCTTGGTGAATTCTTGCACTTCAGCAGCTTTGGCAACCATGATTTTGTCGAGCCAGGCTAATTGTTCAAAGCTAATTAAATGCTCAGTACTAAAATCATTCAGTGCTGCAAGCATATAACGCAAAGTGTTTCTAAATTTGCGATAAAGATCGGCGGCTTGTTGTAAGATAGTGGGTGAAATGCTGAGCTCACCGCGATAATCGGACATTGCTACCCAGAGCCTTAAGATGTCGGCGCCATATTGATTCATTACTTCTTGTGGGGTGATGATATTGCCGATAGATTTTGACATCTTGCGACCTTCGCCATCGACTACAAAACCATGAGTGAGGATTTGGCGATAAGGCGCGTTGTCGCCTGCGGCGATGGCGGTAAGTAGTGAAGACTGAAACCAGGCGCGATGTTGATCTGAGCCTTCTAAATATAAATCTGCCGGAAATTTTAAATCAGGAAATTGTTGTTGGTTTTTTAAGATGCATTGATTGGAGGCGCCAGAATCTAGCCAGACGTCGATCGTATCTGTGGTTTTATCGTATTCGCTGCTGGCAATGCCGTAATCTTCTGGGCTGGCATTAAACCAGGCGTCTAAACCTTGTTGTTCAATGCGTTGAGCAACTTCTTCGATAAGGCGTTCGGTATCTTTATGTAATTCGCCTGTGTTTTTGTTGATGAATAAGGGTAAGGGTGTACCCCAATAACGTTGTCGAGAAATACACCAGTCCGGGCGGTCAATCAACATGCTCATAAAACGTGTTTGCCCTTCGGCAGGGATAAATATGACCTCTTGCGCCGCTTTAGTTGCTTTTTTGAGTAAATGCTCCATGCTGATAAACCATTGTGGCGTTGCTCTAAAAATTAATGGCGTTTTATGGCGCCAACAATGCGGATAGCTATGGTTGATTTTTTCATGTTTGAATAAATTGTCTTTTTGTAGGAGCGTTTCAATGATAACTGGATTGGCTTTATTGACATGGATGCCGGCAAAGAGCAGTGTTTCTGCAGTGAAGCAGCCATTGGAGCCTACAGGATTTAAGAGGTCAAGTTGGTATTTTTGGCCCACTATGAAGTCATCAACACCATGTGCGGGTGCGGTGTGTACAAAGCCGGTGCCAGCGTCAGTGGTGACGTGATCTCCAAGAATTAGGGGTACTTGTTTATCATAAAACGGATGTTGCAATAATGTGCCTGCTAAATCTTTACCTTTTTGGCGTTGAATGATTTTGTGTTCTAGGTCTTTAAAGACTTGAGGGCACAGCACTTCAGCAACCCAATAATTTTTATTTTCGCAAGCAACTAAAACATAATCTATGTCTGCGCCTGCAGCCACTGCTTGGTTTGCAGGTAAGGTCCAGGGTGTGGTGGTCCAAACTAAAAGATAAGTGTGTGGGTGGGCAGGATTAAGAACAGCAAATTTTACGGTGATTGAATCAGATTCTTTGTCTTTGTATTCAACTTCAGCTTCAGCGAGTGAAGAACTGCAGTCCAAGCACCAGTGAATAGGTTTGTAACCTTTTTTGATATGGCCATTTTTGTAGATCTTAGCGATGGTGCGCACAATATTGGCTTCATAAGAATTATCCATGGTTGCATAAGGATGTTCCCAATCGCCAATTATGCCTAGGCGTTTAAAGTCTTGACGTTGTTGCTGAATTTGTGCGGCAGCATAATTGCGACATTGTGTACGAAATTCACTTGCAGAGACTTTGGGGCCTACTTTGCCGATTTTTTTTTCTACTTGTAATTCGATGGGTAAGCCGTGGCAATCCCAGCCTGGTATGTATGGGGCTTGAAAGCCTGAGAGCACTTTGGCTTTGACTACGATATCTTTTAAAATTTTATTGACGGCATGGCCTACGTGAATGTCGCCATTAGCATAGGGCGGGCCATCGTGCAGAATAAATTTTGGGGCATTTTGGCGCGCGCTTTGAATTTTTTGGTAGAGGCTTTGTTGTTCCCAGGCTGCTAACATTGCTGGTTCGCGTTTAGCGAGTTCGGCTTTCATGGGGAACTCTGTAGTGGGTAAGTGGAGAGTGTCTTTGTAGTTTTTCATTGGTATAATGTTTAATGGTAATTGCGGAAGTATATACCAAACGCAGTTCAAAATGCACCTCTCCCTTGAGAGAGTTCGGGCGAAGCCCGGGTGAGGGGGAATTGAAAACGAAACTAGCAGCGTTATGGAATATTTTTCTTAAAATAGAGGGGAGACATTTATGCGGTATTTAAAATATGTGGTTTTAGCAATAACGGTTTTGAGTGTTAACGGTTGTGCGCCCAATATTGGCGCTGGCAATTATACTGCGGGCACAGCGCAGCAAGTGAGTCAGGTCAGTTCAGGCGTAATTGTTTCGAGTTCACAAGTTGAAGTTCAGGGGAGTGAACATAATCTTATTGGTACCATTGCAGGTGCCGCAACCGGTGCAGTTTTGGGTTCAACTATTGGTCAAGGAACCGGTAGTACTTTAGCAGCGATTGGTGGCGGTGTAGCAGGTGGTTATGCGGGGAATCGCGTTGAAGCTGCTGTGACCAAACAACAAGCAACGCGCTATGTGATTAAATTAACTAATGGCAGTACCGTAGCGGTAGTTCAAAAAGACAATCCTCCGATTCCAGTAGGTACAAAAGTTCAAGTGATTAGTGGTAATCCAGCGCAGGTTGTGGTGGATACTTCCGGAAGTTGATCTTTTATTCTTTTAAAAAAATATAAATCATATTATTATATGGATGGTTAGAAAATTATTTTTTAAATTTAAGGGGAATTTTATGATGGCTTTTACACTTCTCAAAGAAGTTTCAGATCGATTTAGAGATTTAGTGCCTTCTCGTCGTGCAGCTGCAGTTGCTCTTAGTCTGGCTGCTGGTGCAATAGTGTTTGTCGCTATGGCCGGTGTTACTGTTGCGAATAATGTTGCAGGTGTGACGCGACCTGAAGATAGAGCGAATTATGCTCTGGCTGGTAGTGGTGCTGTAGCTGTTGGCGCTGCTGCTTTTGGTGCTGCTGTTACTATATTTTCTCAAAATCAAAATGCGCTTCAGGATGTAGAGCGGGAGCCTGTTGTTTAATTTTTAATCGTTGAAATTTTACAGTTTTTTTAAATCAAATAATATAGCATAAAGGCGCAGCAAGTTGCGCCTTTATGCTTTTTCCACGAAGGCTCGCATTTTGAGGTGCGTTTGGTATAATAAGCCCTCTAAAATATTGATTGCGAGCGGTATAGAATGCCTTATGATTTTAAAGCTGTTGAGGCTCAGGCTCAGAAATTTTGGGAGCAACGGCAGACTTTTAAAGCGGTTGAAGATCCGCATAAAGAAAAATTCTTTTGTTTATCAATGTTGCCTTATCCAAGTGGTAAATTGCACATGGGGCATGTACGTAATTATACCATTGGTGATGTGATTGCGCGCTTTGAACGGATGCGTGGTAAAAATGTATTGCAGCCGATGGGGTGGGATGCTTTTGGCTTGCCTGCTGAAAATGCCGCGTTAAAAAATAAAGTCGCGCCTAGCGTTTGGACTTATCAAAATATTCAAGAAATGAAAAAACAAATGCAAGAGCTCGGCTTTGCCATTGATTGGTCCCGGGAGTTTGCTACGTGCCAGCCAAGTTATTATCGCTGGGAGCAGTGGCTATTTTTAAAACTGTACAAAAAAGGCTTAGCTTATAAAAAAGAAAGTGAAGTGAATTGGGATCCTGTAGATCAAACAGTTTTAGCCAATGAGCAGGTTGTTGATGGGCGTGGTTGGCGCTCGGGTGCTTTAATCGAAAAGAAAAAAATCTCGCAGTGGTTTTTGAAAATTACCGATTATTCAGAAGAACTTTTGCAAGATTTGGATCAATTGCCCGGTTGGCCTGAGCAAGTTAAAACCATGCAGCGCAATTGGATTGGTAAATCTTTAGGGGCGGAAATTAATTTTGCGGTACCTAAATTTGATCAGCCTTTGATAGTTTATACCACGCGTGCAGATACTTTTTATGGCGTTACTTTTTTGGTGGTAAGCTCTGAGCATCCCTTGGCAGCCTTTGCTGCTCAGCATAATCCGGCATTGCAAAATTTTATCAAAGAGTGTCAGCATACTTCGACCAAAGAAGCAGATATCGCTACCCAAGAAAAAAAAGGCGTGCCCACAGGTTTATACGCGCTACATCCTTTGACACAAGAGCAGCTCTCAATTTGGGTAGCGAATTATGTTTTGATGGATTATGGTACGGGCGCTGTTATGGCTGTGCCAGCGCATGATGAGCGTGATTATGAGTTTGCACTTAAATATTCTTTACCGATTAAGCCTGTGATTGCTGCTACTGAGCCTCATGATTATAAAAAAACCGCCTATACGGGCGTTGGTGTATTGATTAACTCTGATGATTTTAATGGAATTTTGTGTACTCAAGCAGTCAGCAAGATTACCGCACAACTTGTGAATTTGGGGATTGCGCAACCTCAAGTTAATTATCGTTTGCGTGATTGGGGTGTTTCGCGCCAGCGTTATTGGGGTGCGCCAGTTCCTATGTTGACTGATGCGGAAGGTGCGATTATTCCTGAACTTGAAAATAATTTGCCTGTAGTTTTACCTGAAGGAATTAAATTAACGCATCCCGGCTCGCCGTTAAAAGACATGCCAGAATTTTTAAATGTTGAGCGTGATGGACAAAAATTAACGCGTGAGACTGATACATTTGATACGTTTATGGAATCTTCTTGGTATTTTGCGCGCTATGCTTGTCCTGATGCGCATGCTATGTTAGATGAGCGTGCCAATTATTGGATGCCAGTTGATCAGTACGTTGGTGGGATCGAGCATGCGATTTTACATTTATTATATGCGCGGTTTTTTACTAAAGTGATGCGCGATTGTGGTTTATTAAAAGTAAGCGAGCCTTTTAAGAAGTTATTAAGCCAGGGCATGGTGCTAAAAGATGGCGCTAAAATGTCAAAATCAGTGGGTAATGTTGTTGATCCTGGTGTGATGATTGATAAATATGGTAGCGATACCGTGCGCTTATTTATGATCTTCGCTGCACCTCCTGAAATGTCGTTAGAATGGTCTGATGCGGGCATAGAAGGCGCTTATCGTTTTATCAAAAAATTATGGCAATTTGCTGAGCAGCAACAAGAAAAAATCAAAAATTTAAATCAGCAAAAACTAGTCCAGACCTCTGTGAGTAAAGCCCGTACTGAGCTTCATGAAATTTTATCACAAGCGCATAAAGATATGGAGCGGCAACAATTTAATACGGTCATTTCTGCGGGTATGAAGATTTTGAATTTATTGCTTGATGCTCAAGATGAATTATTAAGTTATGAAGGCCTGTCTATTTTATTGCGTATTTTGTATCCGGTGATTCCACATGCGACGCATGTATTGTGGCAGGATTTAAATTATGGCGATGACATTGCGCATGCGCCTTGGCCAGAAGTTGATCATAAGGCCCTGATAAAAACAGAAGTGCTGCTTGTTGTGCAGGTCAATGGTAAGATGCGTTCACGCTTGACGGTGGCGGCGGATCTTGATGAAGCTGCGCTTAAGGCTTTAGTGCTTGGAGATCCTGGAATTACTAAATATCTGCCAGAAACGGGTATTAAGAAATTTATTTATGTTCCAGGAAAAATTATTAATCTGGTTGTGTAATCATGCAAATCAAAATCCATAAGCGTCATCCTGTGGGCCTGAAGCGTCAGCGTAAGGCAGCACAGGATCCAGTCTTAAAATCGTATGCAACGCAGTTGCATTCTTACCTTTTCTTCATCATCGCGTCGCTACGCGACAACTATTTTGAGCCTGGATCCTGTGCTAAATCGCTTCGCGATTCCCCCAGAGCTTGTCCTGTGATCGCTGCAGGCGAGGCACAGGAATGACGTTTATGGATTTTGATTTGCGTATTTATGATGTCTTATCCAAAGCATAAAATTTCTGTAGCGCCGATGATGGATTGGACCGATCGTCATTGTCGGTATTTTTTACGCCTAATCTCCCAGCACGTTTTGTTGTATACAGAGATGATTACTAGCAAAGCAATCTTGCATGGTAAGCGTGAGCAATTGTTAGCTTATGCGCCATGTGAGCATCCCGTTGCTTTACAAATCGGTGGCAGCGATCCGCAAGAATTGGCGCGCTGTGCAAAGATTGTAGAGGATTTTGGTTATGATGAAATTAATTTGAATGTTGGCTGTCCCTCAGATCGAGTGCAGGCCGGTGCTTTTGGTTTGTGCTTAATGAAATCCCCAGATTTGGTTGCTGAGAGCGTAGCGGCCATGAAGTCGGTAGTGAAAATTCCGGTCACAGTGAAGACGCGTATTGGCGTGGATACGCAAGATGATTATGCTTCTTTAGTGGCTTTTATAGAAAAATTAATTGCTGTTGATATCGATCAGGTCACCTTGCATGCCCGTAAAGGTTGGCTTAAAGGTTTGAGTCCCAAAGAGAATCGTATTCTTCCTGAATTAAAATATGCCACAGTGTATCAAATTAAAAAAGATTTTCCGCATTTGCCTTTGGCGATTAATGGTGGCATTGAAACTTTGGCCGCGGCGCAAGAGCACTTACAGTTTGTGGATGGCGTGATGCTGGGTCGTGCAGCTTATCATGATGCTTATATTTTAGCGGAGGTTGATCAGAAATTTTATGGTGCGCGGACACTCATAAAAACCCGACAAGAAGTGGCGCTTGCTTATCTTGATTATATAAAAACACAAACGCAGTTTGAGCCAAAAAATTTGTTACGTCATGCGATTGGTTTGTATCACGGTACGCCTGGCGCACGGCGTTGGCGGCAATTGTTGAGTGCTAGTCCGTTTGTTTTAACAGAAGTTTTGGATTTTCTTGCTGTTTAGGTGTGGGTTCTTTATCCCTCTATATCTTCGAGTACTAATGCTGCGCCTGTTATTTTTGTAAGTGAGAGAGTTTTTGCCATGGCGGTAGCGGTACTATAAATTCTTGAATCTGCATCTCTAGTCATGCTGGGAATTTCTGCTAATAGTTTAATTAAGTCATCAAATACTTTACTTGCTCCAAGTTTAGCTCCGATGGTGGGTAAAATTTCTTTAATCATATCTATCTTTAAATCGGTGAAGAGTTCTGGTGCTCTGGGGTTATTTTTAATGAGATATTTTAGGGCTGTTAATCCGTTATGGATGATTTTTTTGTCAGTGCTTTTTTTAAGCATTTCTATTAAAAGAGGTACGATGTTTTTGTTGGTGAATGCCTGTTTGTGAGCAATGTTTTTTTCGATTAATGCGCTAATAATTCCTGTGATATTAATCTGCATCTCAATATTTTTGACTGTTATTGCTTTTTCTAAGGTCGCAATGATATTGGGTATTATAGTGGCCCCAGTAGTGGTAATTGTTAAGAAATCTTTAGCTTTGCCTTCAGGTAATAAAGCATCTAAAGCTATTAACGCTTGTATTTGGATAGCTGAGCCTAGTGCATCTGGAGTGAGTATTTCAATCAGCGTTGCTATTAAAGGAAGTTCGTTTAGCTCAGATCTGAAGTCTTTGTCGAATTCGAGTAACTGTGTGAGTGCAGAGAGTGCGCATCCTTGGCGCTCTGTGTCTTTTGATGAGAGCTCATCATTAAAAATATGATTGAGTATCAGGCTTAATAATTTTTTTTCTGCGGGTGCTAAAGAAATGGTTGTTGACTCTAGAAGATTTATGAGTATGAGCGCGCTTTTGTTTTTGACCTCTAAGTTTGCGTCTTCTAAGTGTGTAATTAGCGCATCTTTAATTCTCGTGGCGTGAGGTGCACATTTTTCGGTTCGGTATTTAATTCCTTGAGAGTCGCCGGCGCTGATGGCGGCTAGAAATTCATTGAGCGCGTTTGAACGCTTGATGGGGGCTGCTTCATGTAGTTCTGCTAAAAATGTTTCGATAGAAATAGGCGCAAAAGTTGTTGCGCCGCTGCCTGCTGCTGCCATAATTTTTTGAACCTGTTTTATATGCTTTCATTTATAATATGAGAATATAAAAATTTCAATATAAAAAATATATTTATTGTAAAATTATAAATAATAAGCTTTTAAGGGTGGGAAGCCATTGAACTCAACAGAGCTATAGCTGGTCGTGTAGGCCCCTGTAGCAAACCAGTAAAGCCGATCTCCTGGTTGTAAGTTTAAAGGCAGGGCATAGCGGTTGTGCTCATAGAGAATATCCATGCTGTCGCAGGTCGGTCCTGCGATGATGACTTCTTCGCTCTCGCCAGTTTTATCACAATGTAGAGGATAACGGATCGCTTCTTCTAAGGTTTCAATCATTCCGCTAAATTTGCCGATGTCAGTATAAACCCAGCGATAAAAGTCATTATGAGCTTTGCGTGAAACTAAAATCACTTCAGTGACAATTATGCCTGATTCAGCTACGAGAGATCGACCAGGTTCTAAAATAATCTCAGGCAATTTATCGCCAAAGTCGTCACGTAAAAATTTTAAGATTTCTTTAGCATAAGTTGAAACTTTATGAGTTTTTTGCAAGTAGTGTGCCGGAAAGCCGCCACCCAAATTAATCATTTTTAAATTGATTCCTTCTTGGCTTAGGCGATGAAACATAAACTCTACTTTAGAGAGTGCACTATCCCAGACCCCGATATCTCGCTGTTGTGAGCCTACGTGAAAAGATACGCCATAAGGATTTAGCCCCAATTCTTGTGCAAGAATGAGTAATTCGGTGGCCATCTCTGGATGGCAACCAAATTTACGTGACAGCGACCAATCAGAAGTTTCGCTGCCTTCAGTCATTAAGATGCGTACATATACTTTAGAGCCAGGGGCTTCTTGAGCAATATTGCGGAGATCTTCTTCACTGTCGGTCGCAAACAGGCGTATGCCTTTTTCATAAAAATTGCGAATGTCTTTAATTTTTTTGATGGTATTGCCAAAAGAAATACGATCGGGATGAGTGCCTACGCTTAAGACTTTTTCGAGTTCGTAGATAGAAGCAATATCAAAACAAGAACCTAATTCATGCAGTAAGCGAATAATTTCAATTGCAGGATTGGCTTTCACTGCATAATAAATTTTTGCCATCGGGAAATATTTTGTTAATTTCTGATATTTCTTTTTGATTGAATCAAGGTTGATCATGACAAAGGGGGTTTCTTGGGTTTTGGCAAAATCTTTTAATTTTATCCAAGTGGGCGCATCGAAATAATGATCGATATTGAGCATGGTTTATTTTCCTCTGAAAATCTGGTTAATTCACAAATTTTGAGTGCTTGCCATAAATTGTTTCAATTAATAGCGCTATTAATTGTGCAGTTTTTTGGTGTTCATCTCTCAGAGGATTGTACTCGCTAATTTCTAGACCAACAAATGGATAATTAATATTTGTAGATTTCAGCGTGTTCAATAGCGTTGCTGCAGGAATACCATTTTTTTCACGGCAGCCTACACCGGGTGCATCGGTAGGATCAATAGCGTCAAGATCAATGGTTAGACCAAAGCCGCAGGTGTTTTTGTTGACATGATGTAATGCAGCTTGAAACACTTGATCTAAGCCTTGCGCCAAAATCTCTTCCATGAAAAATATTTTTACGCCTAGATTTTTTAGTAGCATGGCTTCGCCAGATTCATAACTGCGAATACCAATGAAACATAAATTTTCAGGTTTTAATTTTGGATTTTTGTTCATAAGTTCTTTTAGATTTTTAAGACCATGACCGAGCAGTACGGCTGCGGGCATACCGTGAATATTGCCGGTTTCGGAGGTTTCGGGTGTGTGGCTGTCCATGTGTGCGTCGATCCAAATCATCCCGAGGTCACCCTGGTCTTTATAGGCATGTGCCGCGCCGCTCCAAGTGCCTATGGCTGAAGAATGATCTCCGCCTAAAACACAGAATCTTTTATTGGTTTTAATGAGCTGCTCAACATTTTGGGCTAAGGTTAAGCTCAAGTCTGCGACAGCTGTGATGATATCTTTTGGGCTTGTGGTTTGACAGAGTTTAGGTTGCAATAATGCTTGCCATTCTAGTGGGCATGAGAGGCCTTTAAATAATTTGTGGTGTTGATAATTAAGATAAATTGGACCCAAGCCACAATCAGGATTATTTGCAGCTATGCCCGCGGCGTAGCCTAAAAGCGTCACTGTATTTTTGTCCTGAGGTTTATTTGTGAGTAAGCTAAATAAATCTTTGCTGTTACTCATGTGCGTTGGAATTAGATTTGTTTCTACACCAATATGATGGCGTGTTGCTAACTCATAAACTAAGCGTAAAGCGCTGTAATCTTCAAGTGCAAAGCCGACACAATCATACAAAGTAATTTCTTTTGAATTTTTGCGTCCAGCTTTTTTGCCGCTGATGATTTGCCAGAGTTCGGCGTGGACATATTTTTTGGCTTGTTTGCCGAGGTTTTGGATTTCGCCTTCGTGTACAGTTTGGGGAAAATATTCAACGACTATTTTACTATTTTTGAGTAATTGGATATCTAATTCGGTCTTTCCAGGAGAATCGCCGCCTATGCCACAAATATGTTGACCTGGTTCGATCCATGCATAATTTAGAATTTTTTGTTTTTTGTTAACCGCGGTTGCAGTCACAATAATATCAACGCCACGAATGGTATCACGAATGTTTTTGCCAGGAATGAGTTTGAAGCTCTCGTGCTTCATGCTTTCAGCAAAGCGTTTCATGGCCTTGGGGTCAATGTCGAAATAATGGACTTCAGTAAGATTGAGTAAGCTATGATGCGCCAAGACTTGAAATTCACTTTGTGCGCCGCAGCCAATGATAGCCAAAGTTTTGCTTTTAGGTTTGGCGAGCAAGGATGAAGCAAGCGCTGCGGTAGCTGCTGTGCGTAGTGCCGTAAGTAATGTCATTTCTGCAACCAACAGCGGTTTGCCAGTAGTAGTTTCTGCTAACATACCGCAAGCGAAGATTGTAGGTTCGTTGATCTTGGTATTACCTGGATGACCATTGACGTATTTGAAGCTATATAACTTTTTGTTGGCGATTGGCATTAATTCAATTACGCCTTGTTCAACGTAGATGGCGTGACGCGGACTTTTTTGAAAACTGTTCCAGTCTTTAAAATCTTGGGTGAGATTTTTGGTTAATGCTTGAAAAAATTTTTTCAGGCTTATGGCGTCGATGAGTTGCTTTAGGTGTTGAATTTCGATCAATAGCATGGCACGTCCTTGCATTATGCGGGTTTAAGGGCTTTATTATTCCAAAATTAGCGCTTGTTGTAAATTATTAATTGCGGTCAGTACCGCTTGGATTTGGCTATTGTTATAGTAATTGTTACTGTTTTGAACCTGATTGAATTGGCTAAGCCAGGCTGTTTGTGCGGGGTTGGTTGTTGTGTAAGCAGTAATGGCAATTTTCAATTGGGTTAGGGTGGTGCTGGGATCTTGAGTCGTTAAGATTTGCCATTCAGCTTGTTGAGTCAGTAAATTAATTTGGCGCATTGCATCAAAGCGTGCGGCAGCACTAACAAGCTGCGTGCCAATGGCATTATCGCTACGAACGATAACTAAGCTTTTAATTTGTTGCCAAATGGTAGCCAAGATTTTTTTAAAGCTTGAGTTTGTTGTGGGATTCATTGCGCCTGATTCTGAAGCAGCATGATCAGGAATGCTCGTTACAAAGCTTAAGCTGGCTATCCCAGCTTGTAATGTTTGTAGTTGTTGTATCGCTTGGCTCGGGTTGATGTTGGGCAATTGGTTGAGGCTGCTAGCAAGATGCATTAAGTTGGTATTAACGGAGGCTGCGTGTAAATTTTCGCTTAATATTTGAATCGTTGCAAAAGTATTCAGTAAAGAGGCTTTGCTGCTTCCTTGTAGTAAATCGTGCTGTAAGTTGATGAGTGCAAGACTGATGCTAGAGGCTTGAATTTGTTTTAGACTCATTTGTGAGTCTTGGAGATTTTTTAATGAATCTTGGAGTTGGGCGCTGTTGGCATTTAGAGTTGTTATTTCGGTGTTGGTTTGTGCTAAAGCGTCTTTTTGGGTATTTAATTGTTTATGTAATCTGTGGACTTGGTTAAAAAGAATGAAGATTGCAATTAATGCTAAAATGCTTATTGAAGCTAAAAAGGTTTTAGTAAAATTTTTGTTTTCTACCTCCATAAGATCATTACCATTTAATGGGTTGTTGGGTATTGCGATAAAAAATATTTTTGTGTTTAGCCGCTTCTCTTAATTGTGATTCAGAACGCGGATGCTCGGCATCGAATTTTTGTAAAAGCTGATCCGCGCTGCTGACATAATAACGTTCTTTTTTATCAAAGCGTTTAAACAGGTTGGCCCAAAATGACATTATTTTTTTCCATGAATTGGTTTTAAGCGATAAGACTTAAGATAATGTGCGAATTTTTGTAGGGCTTGAATGCCGCTTTTTTCGGCGTGTGTGCACCATTCTTGAAATGAAGAGATCAGCTCATGGTTGTTAGCGTAGGTTTTGGACCATATTTGATTTAAGCCTTCGCGTAATTGATAAGCATGTTTTAAGCGTGGGCTGTGCGCTAGAGCGTTATTCACTTTATTTTGTTCTTCTGTTTTTAGTAGTGAAGGATGGCGTTTGATTGCCCGACGAGTAGAAAAATTAAAAGCGGAAACGGCACTGCGATTGGTTAAATTCTTTTTTTCGCATTTAAATAAAGGCATCAATACATCTTCGGAGTAATGCGTGAAAATAGATAATTTATTATTGATCACTGCTTCTACAGTGTCTAAATTGAGCACTTCATTGTTAATAGGTTTGGCTTCAATGGGGGGGGTGCGTTTAGGGCGAGCGAGGCCAAGAAATTCAAGTGCACGGATATACATCCAGCCAATGTCAAATTCCCACCATTTTACTGAGAGTTTAGCGGAGTTGCCGTAGGTGTGGTGATTGTTATGGAGTTCTTCACCAGCAATTAAAATACCCCAGGGAATAATGTTGCGTGATGCATCTGGGCATTCAAAATTACGATAACCAAAATAATGACCGATACCATTGATGACGCCTGCAGCAAAGAATGGGGTCCAAGCCATTTGTATCGCCCACATGATTAAGCCAGGCACACCGAACAGCACCAATTCAATAAGTAGCAAAACCAAAATGCCTTGTTTGCCACTTAAAAATTCGGCTGAGTACACGTATTTTTCTACCCAATCATCGGGCGTGCCTTTGCCAAATTTTTCGAGAGTTTCCGGGTCTTTTTTAGCAAAGCGATATAATTCTGCGCCTTGCCAAAGTACGGTATTAATACCTTCAATGACAGGACTGTGAGGATCTTCAGGGGTTTCACACCGAGCGTGATGTTTGCGATGCACTGAAACCCATTCTTTGGTTTTCATGCCGGTGGTTAACCAAAGCCAAAAACGAAAAAAATGAGCTGGAATAGAATGGAGGTCGACAGAGCGGTGCGCCTGTGAACGGTGTAAAAATACTGTCACCGAGATCATGGTAATGTGTGTAAGTATTAATGTAATAATGACATAACCCCACCACGGCATATTGCTCAGTAAACCATAAAATAATGACATGTTTGCCCCTGTTTTTCGTTGATTTTTGTTGGAATTTTTAAGTCTATTTAGTATACGCTCTTTTGCTCTAAAAGGCAAGGTTAAAGCACAAAGTGTCAGAGCTGCCTCATTAAAAAATTGATGTTAAGCGTTCACTGTTTATTCTGAAGTACAAGGGGGCTATAACGTTTGATTCAAATTCTGAAGTCATTTCCTGATTTTTACGCTCTCTCCCACTGTCGTTACCCGCCCCTCACTGCCGTCATCCTGATTTTTTCGCAGAAAAACATCAGGATCCAGCCCACATGCGGTTAAGATCATGCGTGAAATAAATAAAACAATCTTTATTTGATTTTATTATGAACAGATGAAATAATAATCTTTTTTTGGATAAATTATGGGCTATGTGTATATCTTGGCAAGCAAAAGAAACGGCACGCTTTATATTGGCGTAACCGCTCATCTTGTCAAAAGAATA
>JAGVKT010000075.1 GCA_020050355.1 Gammaproteobacteria bacterium
CTTATGAGCTTTGAAGCCCCACAGTTACCGGGCGTAGCAAGCTACGCCCCTACAGCATGGCTTTTGATTTTGGGATAATTGGAATAAACAGTGAAATTTTCACGTCAATTTTTTATATAAGTTCGCATTTTGAACTGCGTTTGGTATTCCACAAAGCTTGTCTTGTTGCGGCGATTTAGGATATACTATTCATAAATCAAGCACCAGCTGTGATCCATGGATCTTAAAGGTATTAACTTCATGATGAATATTGTCCCTTAGGGACAATAAGCCTACTGTTAATTTTTTATTTCATCACCTAAATCTAAAAATCCAGGAAATCATCATGAAACGTACCTCTGCTCTTTATGCTTTTTTTGTCATCCTGCTCTGTGCTGCTTTTTTATTTTATAAATATATTTTACAAGTCTATCCGGGCATCATTACCCCAGAGCTCATGAGCGAATTTCATTTAGATGGCGTGGGGCTTGGCAACCTTGCTGCAAATTATTTTTATGCATATTTAATTACTCAAATATTTGCAGGTATCCTCTTAGATAAATACAGCACGCGTATTTTAAGTACGATTGCTATCATGGCCGCGGGCCTTGGGGCTTTGATTTTTTCAAAAACATATAATATTCATATGGCTGAATTAGGGCGCTTGTTAATGGGCTTTGGTACCGCCTTTGCTACGGTATGTTATCTTAAAAATACAGCAGTGTGGTGTCGGCCTGAGCGTTTTGCTTTTGTGAGCGGGTTATTAGCAACTGCAGCCATGTTAGGTGCTATTTTTGGGCAAACCCCTTTATCGATATTGGTACAACATGTAACTTGGCGCGTAGCGATTTGGTACGTAGGTCTTGTAGGCTTGCTTTTAGGAATATTATTTTTAATTGTCGTGCGCGATCATAACCCAAAAAATAATGCTTTGGCCGAAGTAAAATATGGCCTGGCTTGGCATGATATTAAAGCAGTTCTTAAAAATAAACAGAATTGGTTATTAACTTTTTATAGTGGCTTAATCTTTACACCCGTAGCCGTTTTTGGGGGGCTTTGGGGTAATCCATTTTTAGTGGCAGTCCACCATCTCTCAACTGATGATGCAGCAACAGCAATTTCTGGAGCATTTTTTGGTTTAGCAGTTGGGGCACCGCTTTTAGGCTTGCTGTCAGATCACTTAAAGCAGCGCAAAAAGATTATGATGTTAGGTACTTTACTGGCAGCAGTTGCGATCAGTATCGTGGTTTTTATGAATGATTTAAGTTTAGTGACGCTCACCATACTCTTGTTTATTTTTGGTTTTGGTATCGGTGCTTTTATGTTGTGTTTTGCTATAGGTAAAGAAACAAATTCAATTGCAGTGGCAGCAACGGTTGTTTCTATGATTAATTTAGGGGATCCTATTTTTGGTTCCTTTACTGAGCCTTTGATTGGGAAAATTTTAGATCTCGGTTGGCACGGACAGTTAATCAATGGGGTTAGAGCATATTCAGCCTTAGATTATCATATTGCTTTGTCATTATTGCCGCTGTATCTTATCTCTGCAGCCTTATTTTTAAGCGCAGTCAAGGAAACACGGTGATTGAATTAAAAAAAATTTCAAAAAATTATCAAACACCTCAAGGGCTCATGCCAGCGCTTGAAGATGTGAGTTTACACATCGCACCCGGTGAAATTTATGGGGTGATGGGGCGTTCAGGGGCAGGAAAAAGTACTTTAATTCGTACGGTAAATTTACTTGAACAGCCAGACAAAGGCGAAGTCATTGTTGGCGGCTTAAGTTTAATAAATCTTACCAAGCCAGATTTATTAAAAGCACGCCGCGAAATTGGCATGATCTTTCAGCAATTTAATTTGCTCAGCAGCCGTACTGTGGCTCAAAACATTGCTTTACCGCTTGAACTAGAAAGATTACCGCGGCGCTTAATCAAAAAAAAAGTAGCTGAATTATTAGCATTAGTAGATTTAAGTAATAAAGCAGATTTTTATCCTGAACAATTAAGCGGCGGACAAAAACAACGCGTTGCTATCGCACGTAGCCTCGCAAATAAACCCAAAGTATTATTAAGCGATGAAGCAACCAGTTCTTTAGATCCAGAAACTACCAACACCATTTTAGAATTATTAAAACGCGTCAACCAAGAATTAGGTGTCACCATTTTATTGATCACTCATGAGATGGATGTAATCCGAAAAATTTGTCGTCGAGCCTGCATTCTAGAAGCCGGAAAAATCATTGAAGAAGATACCGTCGTTGAAATTTTTAGCCATCCCAAAAGTACCATTGCTAAACGCTTTGTATTATCCAATCTGCACGTCAACGTCCCGCCGCCTTTACAAAAAATATTGCAGAAAGAAGCTGATGATCAATCGGTGCCCGTAGTGCGCCTAACTTTTTTGGGTAAAAAAGCCGGCGAGCCTTTAATGGTAAGCCTCTTAACCAGGTTTAATGTCCTCACCAATATTTTGCAGGCGAATCTTAATTGGGTGCAAGACGCGAGTATTGGCATGAGCATTTGTGAGCTTTTAGGTACGAAAGAAGCGGTGGTGCAGAGTATAGAATTTATTAAGGCCCAGGGTATAGATATGGAGATTTTAGGCTATGTTAATCGCGCCGCAAATTTTGTGGAGTAGTACTTGGGATACTTTATACATGGTATTTATTGCCAGTATTTTAAGTATTGCCTCAGGTTTAGGCGTGGGATTATTACTCTATATCAGTGCGCGCGAGAGCATTTGGCCGCACAAAAATTTTTATCGCTTGTTGAGCCTCTCTGTAAACATCGGGCGTTCTATTCCATTCGTAATTTTAATGATTGCGTTAATTCCAATAACGCGTTTTATTATCGGAACTTCTATTGGCACGAACGCTTCTATTATTCCTTTGGCCGTCGCTGCTTTACCTTTTTATGCGCGCATCGCAGAAACTGCATTTAGACAGGTCGCACCAGGGTTATTAGAAGCAGCCAAAGCTATGGGGCTCACACCTTGGCAGACCATTATCAAAGTAGTAGTTCCTGAAAGCAAAGTAGCTTTGCTAGAGGGCGCCACACTCACCATCATCGCGTTAATCGCGTATTCTTCGATTGTGGGCATGATTGGCGGTGGCGGTTTGGGAGATGTTGCCATTCGTTATGGCTATCAGCGTTTTGATGTGGGTATGATGCTTGCGACCATCGTAATCTTAGTATTACTGGTACAAGCAGTGCAATGGTTAGGTGATTTCTCAGCAAAAAAACGTACAGTCCTGTGGTGGGGGCTTGTTGCTTTGTTGTTATTGCTCGCAACAGGCGCACAGAGTTTTAATGTGCATCAGACAAACAATTCACAGCGCATCACAGTAGGAATTGTCGGCGGCCCAATGGAGCAAATCATGCAAGTAGCCGAAGAGGTCGCAGCAAAAGATTATGGCGTTGTACTCAACATCGTAGTTTTTGACGATTACGTATTACCTAATCAAGCATTAAATAATGGCGATATCGATGCCAATATTTTTCAACATCAGCCTTATCTTGATGCGCAAATTAAAGCGCATGGTTATAAGATTAGCGCCTTGGCTAAAACCTTTGTATATCCATTAGGATTTTATTCAACAACGCTGACTACAATTAAACAATTGCCAACAGGAGCGCTAGTAGCGATTCCGAATGATCCCAGCAACGAAGGGCGCGCACTGGCATTATTACAAAAAAATGGCTTAATAACTTTAAACGCAAGTGCTGGATTGTTTGCAACCCCTAAAGATATTCTTACCAATCCCGAGCATTTGCAATTTAAAGAATTAGACGCAGCAGACATACCTCGCGCGCTGCCTGACGTGAGCATAGGCGCGCTTACTGATGATTATGTATCAGTAGCGCATTTCACTGTGAATCAAGCGCTGCTGCGTGAAGGGGCTGATGTGCCTTATGCAAATATCATTGCGGTACAAACTGCACGCCTGCATGATCCAAAATTACAAGTATTGGTTGCCATCATGCACAGCAAAGAGGTGGTAAAAGAAACCGAGCTATTGTTTCCAGATGGCGCAGCAATTCCGGCGTGGAAACATGATCCATAAAAATTTTCTTGCAATAGATACCTCAACCAATACCGGTATTGTCCTTATTTATAAAAATGGCAAAATTTTTGCGCGCCTACAACAAGAGCCCAGAGAGCATAATCGTTTTTTATTAGCGATGATTAAAGAGCTATTAAGTGAAGCAGCACTAGAATTGGCCGCGCTCGATGCTTTGGTCTGTTGCGTTGGCCCAGGTAGTTTTGTAGGCGTACGTTTAGGCGTAGCAGTAACGCAAGGTTTAGCCTACGCTTTGCAAAAACCAGTGTATCCAGTGAGTGCGCTGGCATTGCAGGCGCAAGCATTTTTCAAAAAATTTCCGGAGTATTCGCAAGTATTCATAATCCAAGATGCGCGCATGCAAGCAGGTTATTTGGGACATTACCAAAATATAAAAGGTGTTGCTACCTTAATCGCGGAGGAACAGTTAATTCCACTTACAGCAGAAGGGATGAATTTTTTAGAGGCGAACATCCCGATCGCCGGAACAGCAGCAAAATTATGCTGTGCTGCACTTCAAGAAGATACTAACTTTAAAATCATCGACACGCCTTTATTATTAGAAGCAGAAACGCTGAGGCTACAAGCATTGCACAGCCTTAATGAAGGGCAAGCATTGTCAGCTTTTACCTTGCAGCCCGTGTATCTTAATGATGCTGCGCATTGGCAAAAAAGCTAGCTGTTTATTTTGGCGCGCCAAGCCTGCAAAGCACGTTCTTCAGAGGTAATTGTTAAGAATAATTTTTTTTGGGCCTGATTGTGCCACTGAATATTGTCATAACGCGTCAAAAAGACACTGACATGTTGAATTTGGCAATGCGTAAAATTAATAGTATTTAATTGTGCTGAGCGGAGGTTAAAGCAAGTGATGTGTGCTGAGGTAAAATCCACTTGAGTTAATTGGCTCTCATCAAAGCTACTGGCCTGTAATTGTGTTTCAGTGAAATTTATTTGGTCAAGATGGGAAGCATTGAAAATACTGGCTTTGGCGACTTTTGTTTTAGAAAAGTTAACGCAAAATAAGCGGCACTTTAAATATTGCAAAATCTCGATATCAAGCCCGCTAAAGTCAAGGTGTTTTAAAGTACATTCGCTAAAATAACTGCCTAATAAGCGTGCTTGATGAAAATCCCCCTGTTCTAAATAACAACGACTAAAAGTGATGCGATCAAGCGTTTGGTGCGCAGCATGCACATGTCGAAATTGACACTGATCAAAAATCACCTGAGCCATGTGCTGCCAAGCAAAAATGAGTTCGGTTAAATCTATCGCATAAAAATGGCTTTGATAGAGCGCAAGATGCTGAATGGATGTATGCAATAAAATATTTTTTAAAAATTTTAAATGTCTTTGTGTACCCTGCCAAACACAATCATCTAAAGTGCATTCTTGTAATAAAGTATGCACGCTATCTGCATTAATTTGTACGCGCGTAAAAGTACATTGATAAAAATTACAATGATAAAAATGCGTAGCGTCAAACTGACAATCAGTAAAAGTGCAATGTACAAAATGAATTTTTTTAAATTCCACGGCATGCCAGCGCATGTGGGTAAAATTACAATGGTTAAAATAATAGTCTTGTAACAAAGCCTGCGTCAAACATTCTGCCGCAAAGCTTAAATGGTTGACAGGCGCACCGCCGGAGACAGTCAGCTGCTCAAACTTCATCAGAAGCGATAGGCTGAGTTTCAGGAGGTGTAGGCGCAGGATAGGTCAGGTGGAATTCATAAGTATAAACAGGAGCAGGAGTATCCATAAAAGAGTATTTTTGGTCTTTATATGATCAGTTTATATAAAGATCAAATAAAAAGCAACTGTGTTAATGAGTATTTACCAAGCGCAGTTCAAGATACGAGGTTTTTACTTAGCGTGAAATTTTCACGTTAATTTTTTTCAATAACTTTGCATCTTGAATCACATTTGGTATTTACTGGAGGTGTTAACAATCGCACAGCTTCTGAAAAAATTTTATCAGTAGCATCCAGTCGCGCTAAGGTGCCAGCCTTAAAGGCCATAGCCTGGAGTGGTTCTGGCATCTGTATTAATTCTAATAAAGTCTGCGTTAATTTTTCAGCAGAAAAATTTTTCTGTAAAATTAACAACCCAGCACCCTGTTGACTCAAAAATTCTGCATTTAAACGTTGATGATCATCAACGGCGGTGGGGAGCGGGACTAGAATTGCCGGTTTTTTTGCTGCACATAATTCAGCGATGGTTAAAGCGCCCGCACGGCAAATCACTAAATCAGCCCAAGCATAAGCACCAGCCATATCATCAATAAAGGGCATAATTTTAGCCGGAAGATTTTTGAAATTAACGACAGCAGCTTCATAAAGTGTAGCACCGGTTTGTTGCCATAATTCAATGGTTCCCAGAGGCAGAGCAGCTAAAGTTTTGGGTAGTATATCATTAAAAATACGCGCGCCTTGACTGCCGCCCACCACCAACACTCGAAGCGGTATTGAGGGAGGCCTTATAGGCTGGGCATGTAAATTGATAAAATCCGCACGTACAGGATTGCCAAGATATACAGCAGCGACACGTTGAGAAAAAGGCTCTGGAAACCCACACAAAACTACATTGGCAATTTTTGCTAAATAGCGATTGGTAAAGCCAGCGATGGCATTTTGTTCATGAATCAATAATGGAATATTCAAGGTTTTTGCCGCCAGCGCCCCTGGTCCAGAAACAAAACCCCCCATGCCAATCACCAAAGCAGTATGATGTTTTTTAAGCACACGGCGCGCAATGATAATGGAATTCATGAGGCGCCAAGGTAACAACAACCAACGCTTTAAACCTTTGCCACGAACATTTTGAATAGGAAGATAATCAATAGCAATACCTTGTTCAGGAATAATGCGCGCTTCCATGCTATTAAGCGCACCCAGCCAGCTGACAGAATAACCCGTAGCAATAAATTTATGCGCCAGCGCCAAAGCAGGAAAAATATGCCCGCCCGTGCCCCCCGCCATAAACACAATATGCGCTTTATCCATCAATAAAAAAGCCTTGCATGTGCAAGGCTTGATTATATACCAAACGTAATTCAAGATGCGAAGATTATTACAAACGTCACCCTCGTTCGAGGTCATTCCTGTGCCTCGCCTTATGAGGGATTTGCTGACAATAAAAAGATCTTTCTCAGTTTAATCTAAAGGTTCCATCATGATGTCACCAACAGACCAGGAGCCGAGAGGGGTAAACTTATCAGGTCCTAGAAAACTTTGAACACGGTCGTGTATAAAAGTGGTATCTCTGTTTTTAAGGCATGATACCCCTGGAAAGCCTCTACGATGCACCATGTAAAAAGCTGATCGTTCTCGCTCCCTTCTATATTTATTTAAAGCCTCATCCAAGGCTGCACCCTCTTTGCCCGCGTATACCGTGTACGGTATTTTAGCTTTAGCAGCTCTAGCATGGCGGAGACTAAACCAAGAAAAGTTAATTTGAGCTCGAGTAAGGCCAACACAAAGCCCGCTTATTTGAGCTACATTTAAAAATAGAGGAGGATGCTTAAGATGCTCGTTAATTGTAGCTTCCGTTAAATCGATGGCAATATCGCGCGGAAGGCCGTTCTTCATAATGCCATAAAAAACTTGCTCACCTGTAAGGCGCTCATAGGAAGAATAAGGGAACCTTTTTTCAGCAGCTTCAGCATGGGGGGGGCCAAACCAAGGAAAGTTAACTTGAGCTCGAGTAAGGCCTGTGCGAAGTCCTCTAATTTGATATTTATTTAAACCGATAATAGCATCGCGTGGAAGCTCTCGGAAAATTATATGAAAAACTTCATTCATTCCAAAGTGCCTATAAGAAGAATAAGGGATCCCTTTTTCAGCAGCTTCAGCATGGAGGGAGTCAAACCAAGGAAACCGAACTTGAGTTCGAGTAAGGCCTGTGCGAAGCCCTCGAATTTGATATTCATTTAAATCGATAACAGCATTGCGTCGAAGCCCTCGCAAAATGCCATAAAAAACTTGCTCACGTGTAAGACCCTCATAGGAAAAATAAGAGATCCTCTTTTCAGCAGCTTCAGCATGTAAAAAACCAAACCAAGGATGGTTAACTTGAGCTCGAGTAAGGCCTGCGCGAAGTCCTCGAATTTGCGCTGGAGTAAGTCCAGCATCAGATCTTCTACCAGCATCAGATCTTCTAATGGATCGTGCATTAGCACGAATGCAAAAGCAATAAAGGCGGATCAGGACTAAGATTAATGCCAAAATTCGACATGGATCTAACGTGCCTAAGCCATCAGAAGTTGCAGCTGCCCCCACCATTGTAATAATCTCCTGCTTTAATGAACACTATCCTTGCGCAAATCTTTACGATCTAGCCAATCATAAAGCGTTTGTGGGTGGCAATCAACGAGTTTTGCGATAGAAGCTTTGCTAATACCTAAGGTTAAGTATTTTTCAATTTCTTCTTTAAATTTATCTAGCTTTAAGCTTTTATTAGCGCGGCCTTTAGGACGGCCGAGGGGTAAGCCTGCAGCTTTGCGGCGTGCTAGGGCTTGTGATGTACGTTTAGATACGAAGTCGCTTTCAATTTTGCTAATGAGGTTAAGGATTTGTTGCGTAGCAACATTAAGCTCGGTATTTTTTAAGGTGATTTTATATTTAACAAAATGAATACTTACAGCGTTTGTTGCTGCTACACTTAGAAGCTCTAAAATCTGTGAAGTAGAGCAAGCAAGATGATGTGCTTCAAAAACTACAAGCTGATCGTGTTTTTTGATATGTTTAAGCAATTGGCCAATAGGACGGTCCGTCCAATGCAGCTTGATGGAGTTTTCATCTTTAATGAGTTTAGTTAATTCAAGATGATGGTCTTTAAGGTATTGATAGAGGCTCTGTTCCATGGTGGTGAAATTAGCAGCATCCGTGTGAATGTAAACGTAACAGCTCATTGTGTAACTCCTTCCTTGTAATAAAACATAGTAAATAAACCAAATAAATATTATTATTTACCTAAATATTAAATGGAAATATATAAAAAAATTCCAAAGTTCAGTGGATATTATAGCATTTTATTTTTTAAAAATAAAGTATTTTTGTAAAATTCTTTTATGAAGACGGTAATTTTTGGGAAATTTTTAGACGTTTATACCAATGCGTTAAGTAGACGTTGGCGACAGCTGGGTCATGAATAATGATCATATTTTCAGCATTATCGTATTGGGCAGCATGGGTAAAGTTAAAAGAGCCAGTTTCTATCGAATTATCGTCAAAAATCATGACCTTATTATGGGCAATAGTGACTTGATCATCCACAAATAAAGGAATATTCTGCTTATGCAGATAAGGAATGACCGAAAAATGATCTGTATTGAGGTCGCTTTTATCAACGATTATCTGCACATCCACGCCACGGCGAGCAGCATTCACTAAGGCATGGGCAATAGGGTAAGAAGTGAAGCTATAGGCCTGGACCGCAATGCGCTTTTGCGCAGCATTAATGGCATCTACAAGCATCTGAGTGCAGTTTTGTTCAGGGCTAAAGCAAACCTGCATAGCAATAGCATTGTCACAACTTGATAGTGTAATAGGTGTGTTATCATGACACCCAGTGATCAGAGCTAGGCTCAAAAAGAATATTATGGTTTTAAATATACGTGGCATAGGGTGTTTTCATGAGTAATTTATCGGCAATTATACCCGCATGGCCCGCGCCTGCAAATATCAAAGCAGCGACAACAACGCGCCAAGGGGGCGTTAGCATGCGCGCATATACCAGTCTAAATTTAGCGCTACATGTGCAAGATCATGATAAAGACGTGCTGCGTAATCGTGAAATCTTTGTGAAGTCGATGGCTTTACCCAGCGAGCCTATATGGCTTAATCAGGTGCATAAAGCCCAAGTGGTTTGCTTGCCCAAAGAGGTAAATCGAGTCGCGGATGCGGCGATAACCAAACATAAGAATGTAGTATGTGCTATTTTGACTGCCGATTGCTTGCCCATATTGGTATGTAATCAGCAAGGCACAGAAGTTGCAGCAATCCACGCCGGTTGGCGCGGCTTAGCTCAGGGGGTGATAGAAAACACTATCGCCGCTTTTGCTGCTGCGCCAAATGAGTTATTAGCATGGTTGGGTCCTGCCATCTCAGCAAAAAATTATGAAGTCGGTAATGAAGTATTTACAACTTTTGTACAACGTAATTCTCTGCATCAAAAAGCTTTTGCATTAGCGCAACGCCCTGGATATTATCAGGCAGATCTTTATCTGCTTGCACGACAAATTTTAACTAGCCTTGGTGTATTAAAAATTTATGGCGGCGATTTTTGCACATATGCGCAAACAGATTTATTTTATTCGCATCGCCGAGATCACGGGATAACGGGCAGGATGGCGAGTTTTATTTATTTTTGCTAACGCAGTTTTTTTATGTTTTGACCTGGCGGGATTTAGCGTTACAATACCTAAAATTTTTAATAGCGATCTATGACGGCAGAGTTTAGGCTAAATGATTTGCCTATCGGCGTGTTTGATTCAGGCGTCGGAGGATTAACAGTTTTAAAAGAACTAAAAGCGGCTTTACCAGAAGAGCGTTTTATTTATTTAGCAGATACTGCGCGTTTGCCTTATGGTACTAAAACACCAGCAACAATAACCGCCTATGCTTTGCAAGCAGTGAATTTTTTATTATCTCAAGGAATAAAATTTTTAGTAATCGCGTGTAATACAGCAACTGCTTTAGCCCTACCCACTTTAAAAGAACATTTTCCAAAGCTGCCAATGATGGGTGTAATCGAGCCTGGTGCACATGCAGCCTTGCGTGTTTCTAAAAATAAAAATATTGCAGTATTAGCGACATTGGCGACAGTAAGTTCAAAAGCTTATGAAGAGGCGCTATTGCGTAATGAGGCGCAGGCCAAAATTTTGGCCAAGCCTGCAACTTTGTTGGTATCCATCGCAGAAGAAGGTTTTTTAAATCAAGAATTAACACGCTTGGCAATCGTTCATTATCTTGAGGATATTCTTAATGATCAAAAATTTAATGCCGATACTTTGATTTTAGGATGTACGCATTTTCCAGTGCTGCGTAAAATGATTGAGCAAGTAGTCGCAGGGCGCATGCACATCGTAGATTCTGCTGAGGTGTTAGCAATAGAGGCGCATGAGTTGTTGCAACAACAAGCGCTCTTACAAAATAATCCTAGAGAAGCATTGAGACAGAATACGCGCTTCTTGGTCACTGATGGTGTTGGGCGCTTCATGCAAGTAGCAGAGATTTTTTTACAACAACCGATTAATTCTGAAGATATCACGCTTGTGGATATTAGCTAATATCCCTTTCTTGTTTCAAGATGCAGGTTTTTACTTGGGGTTAAGTTTTCACTGTTTGTCCCAAAATCGAAAGCCATGCTGTAGGAGCGTAGCTTGCTACGCCCGGCACGGCAAAGCCATTGACATGAAGAAGTAAGGCCTGTTTAATAAAAAAATCATCATTGCTTATGAGCTTTAAAGTCCTGCAGTTGCCGGGCGTAGCAAGCTACACTACTGTCCGGAGAAAATGGTAAGACATTCTCCCCATCCTTTGTATATGATGTTGTTGAATAACGATGGATGAGCTGGA
>JAGVKT010000074.1 GCA_020050355.1 Gammaproteobacteria bacterium
TAATAAACTTTCTTCGGTTCGCAATAGACCCGGCTATTCCTCACCTCAGAAACTTTATTAGACAACAAAACTATTTGTTAAAATTCCAGTCTTTTGAAGCACAATGAGTATATACTCAAAAACCTTTTGTAAAATAAGTCTTCCTGGCAAATACAGATATTAAAGCTCTTCTAAATTTGCATTAATTCTCGCCTTGCTTCATACGATAGAAAAAAGATGGCAAGAAATTAGCAACACTACCTGCTCAAAACTATTTACAAAGCTCTCTTTAAACCCAGCCGATGAATGGGCATACGCTGTTAATTTTCTTAATTTCTTTTCAAAAGAGAGCGTGAATATCGAAAATACAAAGAAGACATCTTGAATAATCTCAGAGATAAAAAAATAAATACGGTGGAGGTATTTTCTGGGATCCTCCTAATATGCAAACTAATGTTAGTTTAGAGCTTAAAGAAATATAATGACTACTTTAATTTAATTTTAAAAAAATTAGTGATTTTAATTAAAAAACTTTCACGCTTTTTAGTTAACACTGCTAATTCTTGATCTGAAACAATCGTCCCATTAATTGAATAACAGTTGGGAATCCCAAGCCGACGGTTTTCTTCCTGAGCGTTTTTAACAGCAACATTAGCTATTCTCAAGTATCTTGCACTCGCTTCGTAAGCTTCTAAACTTAATTTGCTCATTACCTTCCTTAATAGCTTGAAATTTTTTAAATAAATCAAGCGAAAGAACTTCCATTTTTTCACTTTCACCCGCAGCTACGATTTCGCATTGCTCCTGAAGATTATAATACAAAGCCCAATTTGACGCCATTTTCTTGTATAAATCAAAATTTTGATAAGAGCGATAAAATCTTCTATGTACATCCCTGGGTGGTACAAAGTGCCCACCTTTTGCTACCCGCGCTTCTATTCTCTCAATACAAAGTTCTGAACTATCTAAAAATAAATAAACTAAATCAACAATAATTCTTTTAGATATAATCTCAATCTTGAAAAAATTTCTGATGAAACACACCAAGAAGGCTTAAAATATCCATGAAAAATACTTTGCTCATTAGAAAACTAACAGCGGCCGATGATGATAAGATCGCGGCGGTGATTAAAGCCGTACTTGCAGAATATCATTTTGCAAGTGGTAGCTCAGCCGAAGATCGGGAACTTGATTCTTTAAGCCATTATTATGCACAGCAGCAAGGGGCCTATTATGTAGTTGCAGATTTGGATGGGAATATTTATGGTGGCGGTGGTTTTGCCAAATTGCCTGGCTCAGCTTCTATAGACTCTATCTGTGAAATTCAAAAATTTTATTTTTTAAAGACTATTCGCGCTCAAGGGTATGGTACAAAATTATTATCTATAGTTCTGCATGAAGCTACAGTATACGGTTATAAGCTTGCTTATCTCGAAACAGCACAACAATTAGAAAGTTCAATAAAGCTATATCAAAAATTTGGTTTTAAAAAAACTAAAGCCTTAGGAAATACTCGCCATCAAAAAGTGTGTGATGTTTATTTAAAATTAGTTTTGGCTTAGAAGTTTTTTATCAGATTGTATGAGCGCGAATGTAATTTTTTAAGGTCTGATTCGCATATAAATTTTTAAGACGTTTTGAAAAAATTTATATTTTTAACATAAGAATAATCCACAAGAAATTTACTTATAAAAAAACCTAATGACTTTTTTATTTATTTTAGTTAATATTTCCTTTTCAATTTTTTAACTTGAGATTTTAAATTATGTTAAGTGCTTTTGATGTTAACCAAATTCGTTCTATTACTATTTATCGTCGTATACGCGGCTCTCGAAGCCTTCGTACTATCATTATTGGCGTAACCTATAACGTTATTAAACATGCAGACTCACGATATACTTTACAGCGCGAAGATGGCGAGACTAGAGATGTTAAGCTTTTTCCACTTGTTCTTGATTTGCAAACTGCTAAAAACATTTTACTTGGATTTCAAGATAGCTTAGCAGGAACAATACGGCGTGCCGACAGCGGTATTTTCTGGCTTGCAGCTATCTCAATACTATTTAATGCTATTAGCTCTACGGTTGTTGCTGCAATCTCAAATTCAGCTGCAGGACAAACGACTACAACTACAACTAACCCTACATCAGGAGCAACAACTACCGTCACTGCTCCAAGCGCAAGCGAAACGATTCAGGTTAACCAAAGGGCGATCATTGCATTTGCTATTTTTAATTCTGTAGTGGCCTTTATTGCCGGTGCATTAAAATATTACAGCTCGATGGAACGACCTTCAGCTGATTGCAGAAAGTCATTAGGTGATGTTGAAGCGCTTATTGCTGTTGATAAAACCCCACTTCCTGCTGTAGTGGAAGAGGCATTAACCATTCGCATTGGGGTACCTAAAAAAAGCCAACTCACTGAAGCCCCCAAAAGCCTAACATCTACTGAGCCTCCAAAAAGCCCAACATCCGCTAAACCTCACGAAGCCTCTGTATTTACTTTTGATGACCCGAAAGATCTTCTTACGCCAAACCCAAAATATGAATATGAAGACACTGAAATTCAGGCGCTTCTACGCATTGCTTTAACACAAGGCCAACAAGCCCGCAAGGAAAAGAGTTTAGCGCCCCTGCCCATTGAGCTTATCCATTCGATCGATAATTTTAGTCATCCGAATATATTATTTGAGACTTTACGAGCAGAAGCAGAAAGAGCAGCAAAAAATACCGCTTATCCGAAAAATCGGATCTTGCTTATTCCGTGTAATCTAGGCCAATCTCATTGGGTAGGTTTGGTGATTCGATTTAATGAAGACGGCAAGACTCTCGCTTCAGCAGAATATATTGACTCCTTAAAAAATAAAACTGCAGATGATATTCCATCGATTTTACAAATGCAGCTTGAGAATGCTTATAGACAAAGATTTACTTTTCGCGCTGATTGCCTGACTCAGCCAACGGGATCTGTAGATTGCGGGCCTTTTATGATAGAAAATGTCCTAACTGCTGCAGGCATTCCTTCTAGCTATGTCACACCATCTAGCACGCCGTTGGAGATTAGAAAAGCACAGCTTCAATTAATGCGTGATTATGATAATCCAGCTTTTTTAGTATTCTCACCTAAACAAAAAACCGGGACTCCTACAAAAACCGGGTACGTCCCTGTGGTATCAAGCATCTCAGAAGAAGAAAAAATCGCTTTACTTCGACTCGCGCTCATTATAAAAAATATTAATAATGAAGGCTTAAATGAAGCTATCAAAAGAAAATCCGGAGTTCTTGAGATGTCAAACGAAGAACACACTACCCATCTTAATCAGCTTCGGGAGGCACTCACCGCAGCTATAGGCGTTCAGCTTCAACCCGCTACGGGCCTTGCCAATATATTATTTTATGATGAGGATCTTACTAAAACTTTAAAAGACAAAATTTTTCCTTTTGAGTATTCAATGTTACAAACCCTAAGCGCCCTTATTGGCCTTACCACACATCTTTTAAAAAATGCTTTAAACGATGTGGTAAAGAAAGTGGAGCTAAAAAAAGGACAGATTCAAATAATTTTAGCGGCATCCCCTACGATTATTGACTCAAGAAAACAAGCGCTCTTTTCTACCCTGACCACTAGGATTAATGTTCTCTATAGCGCTCTTCCAGCAGCCACAGGATCTTCTTCTAGTCTAGCTGCTGGCAGCACAGCTGCGACGGAAAAGAAAAGTGATACTACTACGGCTTCTGCCGATACTGACCACACTGCCACCGCTGCAGAAGCTCTTGCGGTAAAAGCCGCTCTCGCAGCTGCAGGAGACGGTTCGGGTAGCCTCCCAGGTATGACTATTGCATAGAAAATAAAAAGTTTAAGAGTTATTGATTCATTTAAAAATTTTTAATGCGATAAAAATATAAAAAATTAAACTGATAATGCATCCGGCTAAGAAAATAAAAAATAAAACTTTCGCAACGCCTGTAGCTGCGACTGAAACGCCGCTGAAGCCAAAGAATCCTGCGATCAAAGCGATGACGAAGAAGATAGCAGCCCATTTTAGCATTTTTTTTCTCCTCGATTATTTTACTAAAAAGCGCAGAGGCAAAAACTTCTGCGCTTTTTAGTGAGCATGATTTATTGTTGAGTTAGCTTAATGATGCTTAACCAAACGTCTTACCACTGCTGCAGTCGAGAGGGCAAGCAGTATGGTACGGACTGGATGCGCCTTGACAGCGCTGCTTAAAGCATTCCAGCTTTTCATGCCAAAGTCTTTTGCAGTTTCTAGGCCAGGGAAAGCTGCAGAAATTTGCTCAGCAAAATCCTTGACTTGGTTTATCACTTCTTCTTTAGCATAACCATAATGTTTTTCAAGAATGCCATAAATCTCTTCGTTGTTGGCTTGGATTCTTTCTAAATCATCATTGGTGAGTTGGTTCCATTGTTGTTGAAGCTTTCCTTTGATTTCATGCCATTTACCTTTAAAAATTTGCTTATTCATCATGTGCTCCTTTTTCATTGATAGGTAAGTTAATCTCTCTTTATAGCCGATCATTATTGATCTTTCACTACTAAATGATTTTCTACTTTTGTCACCCCTGCTACCCCTGCTGCAGTTTGTTGGGCTAATTGAGATTCTGCTTTAGAATTTACATAGCCGCTTAATAAAACCCGTCCTTTGTAAGTTTTGACATTAATGTCGGTAGAGCTCAATCCGGGAGTTTGTAACAACGCCGCTTTTACTTTCGCAGTGACATTACTACTACTGACATATTGGGATGTCGTTTCAGTGGCAGGTGTTGTAGCATATGTTAATGCTGTTGACATACCCAATGCTAAAGCTGTGCCTAGGGTAATTACTTTAATGAGCTGTTTCATTTTTATCTCCTTAAGTAAGTTTAGGACGGTAGTAACATTGCTGAATTTATCTGGACATCATTATAAATTTAATAAATTAATGCAGATGGATTTTCAGTATAATTTAATAATAATTATTGTATTCTTTTGGCTAAAATTTTTATCTACATTAATTTTCAAAACTCACTTGATGGCAGGAAATTCTTGGTGCCCCTACCTCTGAATATATCTTTCTGACCGTAAGATTAACAACCTTACGTTTTTATAATAATCCTATTAAATTTAAAAAGCAAGCTGGCGTCACTCTCTAAAGTAAGCGCATCTAAAAATTAGATGAATCATATTAATTGCACTTCTCCCTTGAGAGAGAAGTGCAAATGTACCTCCCTTCAGGGAGAGACGCAATGTGAATTTTTTAAATTCCTTCGCGGCCCGTAATGCTTCCTTCATGCTCGCTCACAGGCATGTCTTTGAAGATATTTGCGAGCGCGATGTATTCTGGGCTTTGCTGCGTTAGACCTAAGCGATACACGGTATCTGCATCATTCTTTGCTAAATCACTCAAGACTTTTAAACTATCAGGTGTAGCACGATCCATGAGGATATGTTTTTCTTGCTCAAAAGAAGGTGAACTCTGCGGTGGGCGAATAATTTTACACGGTTGTTTTAAATGTGGAGCGATATGGTGTGCCATCTCATAATAAGCCGAAGATTGTGCTTCGAGCGCAAGGCTTAAAATACGTGCACCAACCCGCCACTCTTGTATGCCCCAATCAGTATGGTTTTTAGGGATGTAGTTTCCTCCTGGAGGACTGCATGAACTTAAAGATAAAATTTCAATAGGCCGCTTGCTCTCTCCTTCGCAATGCTCGCACATCGACAAAGCTTCGCTTAAACCAATCATGATTGGATTGTTTGCCCATAGACCACCGTCGACAAAAATTTTATAGTCATCTTTATCTTGTGGATCATCGACGACTTTTAGCGGAAACAACATTGGCGCAGAAATGCTCGCGATTAACACATCAATTAATTTATAATCAGCATCGCGTTTGCGATAAATATTATGAGGCGTTCTAAACACTACACCTCGATGCGTTGACATATTTACTGCGGGTACGCATAAAGCGATACTTCTTTTAGCATAGGCTTGTTCCATCGTTAAATCATGCAAGATATGATTTAAGCCTTGACTCAAAGGCTCAGTATTGTTTGCAGCTTTTTTCCAATTACGCCAAACCCAACGCCATAACGCCAAAGAACGCTCAACCTGTAAATAATTATTAGGGATCGGATCTCTAAAGATTTTTGGCCCTAATTCGCGATATAAACGCACAATCTCGTGCGTTGGCACCCCCAAGACCAATAAGATCGCAATGATCGCGCCTGTGCTTGTTCCTACAATTAAATCAAAACCTTTACCGACATCGAGCATTTCATTATTACGCTGCTCTGAAAAGCGCCGCGCTAAAGTATCTAACAAGATCGCAGTATACAAGCCGCGCATACCGCCACCATCAATGGTTAACACGCGGTAAGGTTTTAGGGTTTTTTTACTTTTTAGGATTTTTTCGAGCATGCGGATTTTTTTCTTGGTCAAAGGTGGTGAAATTATAAAACTTCTTTATTATGACAACAACTTAAAGTTTAGGGCAGCTCGAAAAATTGATGCTTTTGTCTTAGTTCAAAGAAATTCGCATTTTGAGTCAAGACTGATATAATATTGAGACTATGAAACACCAAGAAAATTTACCTATTAGCGCCCTGCCTTATTTTTTGAGGATCTCGGCGTCTTTTTGTAATGCCCTTCAGGAATCTTTAGATTTTTATAATGATCATCAAGACTCTGAGGCCTTCAGTAAAATTCTGCATCACTTGAGTAATGATTTTGAGTATTATGTCGCTACTTATCAAAAATGGTGCCAAGACGCCACTGCATCGGCGCATCAACGAGATTTAAAAATTCTAGAATATTATTTGCAGGACGCTAAAAAACTTCTGGCTACTGCTATTGAATTAGTACGCCATTAAGCTAGGGGCAATAACAAGCTTTGATTCATATCAGAAATTAACAGTCCTGCATATGGATCTGGTGGTCCTAAGTTTTTTCTTATCACCTCTTTTATAGTAGTTGCGGTTGCGCCCACCTTAGAACAATCACCTGTACTTAATAATTCTCGGATGCTGCTTAAACGAAAACTTCTGACCATAAGTACGCTAATTATCCCAATCAACACGCCTAACATCAGTGTAGGCAATAAACAATAGAGCTCTTGTTGTTGCGCTTTATATGCGGGGATTTCAGTTAAATTACTGCGCAGCATCGCTGTTCCCGAAAGGACATTGAGCCAATTTATTATGCTGATCATATTAAAAATAAATCGACGCACCCCTGATAAAGATGCCGTTGTAGCTGCTACTGTTTTTTGATTATTTTCTATCAAGACTAAATCATGACCAAATACGCGCATTTGTGTATAAGTCATTCCAATCCACCCTAAAAGCATCAGGGTAACATTCATTCCAATAAGCCCAAAAGCACGGTTGCTCTGATAAAAATTCACGGCGCCTTGACCCAAATAACTAATAAGCGCTACGAATAAAAACTTCAATCGATTATGGCTCGTGCTTGGCCAGCACACTTCTTCTGCTTTTTCTAAACCTCGACTATAAGCAAAGAAAGCTGTTGACAGCGCTGTTGCCAAAGCCTCAGCCACCCCAATATTTTGCGCCACAGATTCTGTAAGATGAAGATCAGCACCGGCATCAATCATGCCGTTTCTGGTTGCTACCGCATTATTAATACCCATAAAGCCTGCGCACAATAAATATTTTACGATGGTTTTTTTCGCTACAGGGGTATGCGCATCGGTATTTTTATATCTTAAATAACGCGCTAAATCTGATAAAAAGAAAATCAATCCTTGATTGATTGCATCAACAATCGCTAAGAATTGCGCCATCTCTCTGGCACCCGAACGCGGATCATCATCACTACGGCCATAATTAAACAAAGCAAATAAAGCTTTAGCCTCAGGTGTTTGTGAGGATAGGCCCTGTAAAAATCGTGATAATAATATAAAGCCCCATAGGGAAAATAAAATGACAATAGTGAAATTAGCTAAAGCGTTTACGGCAGAAGTATGCACTCGCGTCGTAACACTCGGTACCTGTCTTGGCATGATCAAGTCCAGCGGTTAGTGACGGGGTGATTATAATATAAAAATAAACTTAAATCCACCAGTTCACACGCCTCTTTCTGCCAATTCAATAATGTTGAAATTGGCTTTCGCTTTACTTTTTAAATAAATTTTATTATATAATTATATATTAATTTTTATGTATAATCAACGTTTTATTATATACATTTATTTTTTTATATTTTTATGCTATAATATGCACATTGTGGAATGACATAAGGAAGCATCATGGCTCAGGGAAGAAGACTCAGGACAGCAACCACCGCCGCAAGCAGAGTAGCCGCAGCTAGAATTATTGCCGACGCAATGGGCTCAGCGGCTAAGGCAAAAGGTTTAGTGGCAGAAGCAACTGCTAAAGCCCCAGTAGCGGCAGCAGAAATAACTGCCAAAGCCATGCTGGAATCAGCACGGACAACTGCCGAGGCAACTAAACATGCAGCTTATGCAACTTCGTTAAGCGCGATTTTTGCTGGCATTGGAGCTATTACGATTGCTTATATAGGTCTGCGAAAAGAGGAAGTGGAGGCAAAAGCCTCAAAAGAGCAGGCTAATAGAATTAAAGAAAAATATGAAGCTGCTACGGCTGCATTGGCTAAGGGGGAAAATATCGCTACTTCAGCCATTGCCGAGAGAGATCGGGCACGTGCAACTGTTACAAGTTTAGAGGGAACTATCAACACATATACTGCCTGTGTTGAAAATGCGCGCAGTAAATCAGCCCACGTATGGCTTGGAGGGGCTAGTACTATGGCAGCTGATCTTGCTGAATGTAGTAAAGCAGCTGCCCTCCCTCAACTAAAATAAAAATTATTGCTTTATAATATTATTTTATATAGTATGTTTATAGATATTATTTGGAGGTAGCTATGAGTTTTAATGGTTTTTTTAGTAGCCTGGGAAAAGGTGTTGATGTAATTCTTAATAAAGTTTTTGGTACAAAGTCTTCTGGAGATACCTCTATGGAAGCTTTGAAAGCTAGCACAGCAGAAACAGATAAAGAATTTAGTGCATCACTGAAAAGGTGGGAAGAAATAGAAAAGCGCTTAGCCTCAACCAGTACTGGTACTGGAGGGACTGATGAAAAAAGTGCTGCTCCAAAAATTTTAGGAACTGCAAGCGCTGCTACTGGGGAACCGGCAACACTTGAAATTTTAGGAGCTGCAGAAGTTGCTACTAAGGCACCAGCAACACTTGCTCCAAGTACACCTGTCGCCTCACATAGACCTCAAACTGCAACGGCTGTTATGGAGCTTTTAAGGAGCATGGGCAGTCCAAATCCGGCTCGAGGAACTGGTAATCCTTTCTTGCATTAAGAAGAATAAACGATAATTTTTACGAGTCATCATTCTCTAAAAAATAGATAAGAGCTCTTTAATCACACAGTCTAATAAATAATCATATACGCCATTTTAGCTGTGCACAAGTTTTTTTTCTGTCTTTAAGGTGTCGCCTCTTTTGATCACGAGCGTTGTAGCCATACAATTTCCGAAGACATTCACCATGGTCGTAATGGGGTCGATAATCGGCTCAATAATGGTTAGCAAAATAATGCCAACCACTACCGGCAAACCCAAAGGCTGCAAGACAAAGGCGGACATGGTGATCGCAGCGATGCCAGGTAAACCTGAACCTGCCATTGCTGCTAATATTGCGGTGATAATTAATAAAGGATAAGCGCCAAAACCTAAATGCACGCCATAAATCTGTGCAATAAATATGGCTACACAAGTATAGCGAATCACTGATGCTTGCTGATTAAAACTCGTACCCAACGGAATCACTAAAGAAGTCAGGTTTTCGTTGAGTTTAAAATTTTGTTGTAATGCATTTAAAGTAGTAGGCATCGTGGCCAAACTACTTGAAGTAAAAAAAGCAATCATCAAGGGCTGACGCAACATTGCAATCACCTTAAATAAAGGCACCTGCGTGCGGTAGCTAATGATAAGAGTAAAGATTACCATCATCATCAAGCCACAACATAAAATTACGCCAATTAACCAATATAATGCATTTAAGATACCCGAACCTGCTTGTGAAAAATAACTGGCGAATAAAAAAAACAATCCTATCGGCAACGCCACCATGATCCAACGGATAATGCCAATGAATGCTAAAAATACTGAATGAATAACATTCAATGTATGTTTTGCAGCGTCTGTGCGCTGAATGCCAATTGCTATCCCTACTAAAATACTGACAAACAATACTGAAATATTTTTGCCATTAGATAAAGCACTAAAAACATTTACCGGCACAAGATTATTAAAAAATTGCCATAAGCTTAAAGGCTGATCAGAACCAGCGCTCGCAATCACATCTTGTACATTTAAAATCGCTTTACTAATCGCATCTAAAGCATTGTTACTTAAATGATGGCCCGGATCGACTATGGTAGTCATAAAAATTGCCACACTGCTTGCGCTAAACAAACTTAAAATAAATACGATGACAATACGTTTAACATAAAATATCGTCTGACCATTGTGAATCAAATGCCCTAAACTGGCGATTACCGCTGTGGTCATTACGGGTAAGACACACATTTCTAATAAAGTTAAATAAAAATGACTAATCGATGCATAAGCGCTACCAAAGTTGGGCAGATAAATCCCAGTTAAAATTCCTAGTGCTACGCTTGATAAAATCACCCAAGGTGTTTCAGCATATTTTTTTATTAGTTTCATCATGAAGTAGGTATCCCATGTTTTTGTAGTAGTTGTTCAAAAATTCCATTGCGCTGTAAATAATCAAAATATGCATCAACCCATTCTCTAAAATGAAAATTCTCCCAGGGCAGAGCGATACTCACCAGGAGATTCATTTCTGGTAGCTCTATATCTTCTGCTACCAACGAAGCCTGCATATTTTTTTGAAAAAACCCTTGAGTGCCCAAAGGTGAAGTTGCCACGGCTGCAAATAATTTGCCTTTGGCTACATCTTGAAATGCTTGATTGATATCGGTATAAGGCACCAAAGTTACTTTGGGAAAACTTTGGGGCATTAATTGTGTCATTGCGCTGCCCGCGAGTATGCCTATTTTAAGAGGTTGCTCGCCCTGCTGCATGCCTACGATAATATCTTCAGAACTATTCCAACCATATTTTGCCGCCTTTAGGCGATTTACCAAAAGATGTGGATGATAACTAAAATAAGGGTGCGAAAAACTTACTTGCAATGCACGTTCGGGCGTAACGTATAATTCTGTACCCATATCTGCTTGATGTGAAGCTACTTTATAAATAACATCATCATAACTGACTGCTGGAATCACCATGAGCGTCACTCCTAATTGTTCTGCAATCATATGCGCTAAATCTGCATCAACACCTTGCCATTGTGTAATGTTCGCAGAAGTAATAGGTACGCTATTTTCAACATAAACAGCTACTTTCAATACACCACTTTTTTGGATTGCGGTAATGTCTGGAGGTAACTCTCCTGCTTGTGCATAATAATTCACAAAGCTTAGCGTCACTATCAATATTAACTTAGTCCACAATTGCTTCATGGTACGTATCCATATTTTTCGAATATTTGAGCTAAGGTACCGTTGAGTTGCAAATAATTCAGATAGGTATTAAACCAAAGGCGCAAATGAAAATAATCCCAAGGTACCGCAATGCTATCAATATTAGTGATTGTCGGAATTGGTACATCTAAACCTAATAGCCCTCCTTGATATTGTTCTTGTAAGAAATTTTTTACCTCTATGGGCGTCATCGCTACCGCCGCAAAAATTTTGCCATGGAGCACATCAGTAAAAGCATCATGCGTGCTAGGATAGCTGATAATTTCTGCTTTTGGGAACGCCAATTGAACTAATTGTCGTGCTGAACTCTGCGCCAATACGCCTATTTTTACAGGAGCACCTGTTTGCAACCATTGAATGATTTGCGCTGCATTATCAAAACTTTTTTCGGAAGCTTGCAAGCGACTGACCAATAGATGCGGATGAAAACTAATATAGCCATTAGTAAAACTTATTTTTAATTCTCGCCCGGGCAATAAACTCAAACCGATGCCTGCATCCGCTTGTTTTGTTATTACTGCATTTACGATGTCATCATAAGTGGCCATGGGCTTTAGCATCAGCTGCACACCCATTTCTTTAGCCGCCATTTGCATCAAATCTATTTCTATGCCTTGCCATTCTCCGGCAGCGTTACGCATGCTAAAAGGTGGCATATTGCCTTGAAATACTGCTACTCTTAACACACCTACTTTTTGGATTGCCGCAATGTCGGGTGGCAGAGCGCCATTCACGACAGGCCGCATACGAATTAAGGCTTCTGTTGTCATATCTGCCCAGAGACATGTTAGGCTGCACAATAGGCACAAACCTATGAACCATTTATGTAGGATAGAAAAATTCATTGCCGGCCTTTATCGGTTGATCGTATTTTTCAAACAACTGGGTTTCGATGCCATTTTGCTGTAGATAATCAAAATAAATATTTAACCAAGGACGTAAATAAAAATACTGCCATGGCAGCGCAGCACCGATGATATAAGTAACTGCTCTTACTTCGGCATCTTCAGCAACTAATGATGCTTGTGCATTCTCTTTTAGGTAGACTGCTGCTTGCAGGGGTGTATTTGAAAGCGCTGCAAAAATTTTACCAGCAACTACATCATCCATGGCTGCTTTTACTGAAGGGTAACTTACCATTTGCGCTTTAGGAAATTTATCTTTGAGCAACTCCTCTGAGGCTCCCCCTGCTAAAACACCCAATTTAAATGATTTTTGGGTTGCTTGCATTTCTGCTATGACATTCCATAACGGCCAGCCCCGTTGCGCTGCTTGTAAACGATTTACTAAAAAATGCGGATAAAAAATGTAATAAGGATCGGTAAAACTAATTCTTAATTGACGCTCTGGCGTTATATTTAATAACCCCATGCCGATATCAGCTTGGCCATTAGCAACTAAATCAACAATGCTATTAAAAGTATTTGCAGGCACGATAACAAGTTTTACCTGCAATTGTTGCGCTATCATTTGTGCTAATTCAATTTCAATACCACTCCATTGACCTCTTGCATCTTGCATAAAAAAAGGCGGTGCGCCCCCTTTAAAAAACGCAACACGCAATTCGCCCCGTTGCTTAATCAATGCGATATCAGGAGGAAGAATTTGTGGTAACGAAGGAGGTGTACTCGCCCATGAATTTTGCAGCAAACACAGGCTCAACACTAAACATAAACAAACAAAAATTTTTGTCCATAAATGCTGGTACATCACTTTCCTACTTTTTTCAAAATTAAGGCGTTTTGGTGACGGATCATCATAGTAGATCGATTATCAACAAATCAAGTGCGCAGAGCGTATTGCTATATATCTGAATCAAAAGTCGAAATTATCAAAAAAAATAACGTACCGTAGCATAAAGGCCATGCTGTAGGGGTGTAGCTTGCTACGCCCGGTAACTGCAGGACTTTAAAGCTGATAAGCAATGATGATTTTTTTATTAAACAGGCCTTGCTTCTTCATGTTAATGCCTTTGCCGTGCCGGGCGTAGCCTTGCTACACTACTGTCCGGAGAAAATAGCACAAAGTGACAGGTGCTAAGCACATTAATGCGCTCCGCGCCACCTTCTAGGGGCGCCCCGTAAGTGTCA
>JAGVKT010000049.1 GCA_020050355.1 Gammaproteobacteria bacterium
TAACTGCAGGACTTTGAAGTTCATAAGCAATGATGATTTTTTTGTTAAAAAGGCCTTGCTTTTTAACGTTAATGCCTTTGCCACTCCGGGCGTAGCAAGCTACGCCCCTACGGCATGGCATTCGCTTTAATCTTGACCTAGCTAGCCTTTTATCGATAAAATGAACATTTAATAATCAGTTGTTCTAAAAAAATGCTTAAAGTGCCTCAACGACGTAGCATCCGTTTAAAATCTTATGATTACTCAAGTCATGGAGCCTATTTTTTGACAATTTGCACACATAAACGCCAATGCACATTAGGCGCCATCGAGGACGAAAATATGGTCTTGAGCGGACTAGGCGAAATAGTTAAAAAAGAATGGTTTAATCTAACAATTTATTATCCATCAATTCTATTAGATGAATTTATCATTATGCCTAACCATATCCACGGAATTATCTTCATCGAAAACACTTGTGCCAAAAAATTGACTTTAGGAACTATTATGAAATATTTCAAATCAATCACCACCATTAAAAATAATAAATTTTTAAAAAACACGGGCAAATTCTTTTGGCAACGAAATTATTACGAATAAATTATTCGCAGTGAACTACAATTAAATGCAATTAGAGAATACATCATCGCAAATCCTCAAAATTGGAAAAAAGATCAAGAATACACCCATCGCACTTGAAAATGGAAGTTGTATAAAAAAATTAACGTAAAAATCTCGCTGTTTGTTCCCGAAGCATAAAAGCCTTACTTCTTCATGTTAATGCCTTTGCCGTGCCGGGCGTAGCAAGCTACGCCCCTACAGCATGGCCTTTATGCTTCGGGAACAAACAGCGAGATTTTTACGTTAATTTTTTTATACAACTGCGCATTTTCAAGTGGGAACAACTTGCGTCAACAGCTTCGCTAGATCAAGGTCGTCGTTAAGGCAGGGAATGTATTCAAAGCGTTCACCGCCGGCGGTTAAAAAAGCTTGGCGATTTTCGATGTTAATTTCTTCGAGGGTTTCTAGGCAGTCGCAGGCGAAGCCTGGGCAGAGTACCTGTAGGTGTTTTATGCCTTGCTGGACGAGGGCGATTATGCTTTTATCCGTATAGGGTTCAAGCCAGGGTTCGAAGCCTACGCGTGATTGGAAGGTTACTGCATAATCCTCAGGAGTTAAATTTAATTGTTGCGCCAAGAGCTGTGCGCTTTTATTGCACTGTTCAAAATAAGGATCGCCTTGCTTAATCATGGATTGAGGTAAGCCGTGAAAGGATAAAATTAACTTTTGTGCACGGCCGTGTTGTCGCCAAAAATTACGGACACTTTGGGCTAGCGCTTGTATGTATAAAGGCTGGTCATGATAGTCTTTAAGCCATTGCATTGTTATTGAACTGCCTTTTAATAATTTTTCTAGCGTGGCAAGCGTACTTTGTGTGGTGCTGAAAGAAAATTGTGGATAGAGCGGCAGGACAAAGAGTTGTTCAACGCCTGCTTGTTTAAATTCAGCGAGCGCTTGTTTTAGGCTTGGTGTGCCATAACGCATAGCCAGTTTTACTAATGTGTTTGGGAGCGCGGCTTGTAGTTTTTCGGTAATTTTTTGTGAGTAATGCAATAAAGGTGAGCCTTGCTCAGTCCAGATAGCGGCGTATTTTTTTGCGGATTTTTTTGGACGCGTGTTTAAAATAATTCCGTATAAAATTGGCAGCCACAGCCAGCGCGGTTGTTTCACTACATAAGGATCAGATAAAAATTCTTTTAAATAAGCACGCACCGCTTTGGTTGTGGGTGCGCTGGGTGTACCAAGGTTGGTGATGAGGATTGCTGTTTTCATTTTAAGTGAATGCCATAATTTTTTTTACCGGACCAAAACTGGTGCGGTGAATGGGCGAGGCGCCTAATTTTTCTAGGGCACGCAAATGCATTTGTGTGGGATAACCTGCGTGTTGTGCTAGGCCATAACCTGGATATTGTTGATCTAGTTGCAGCATCAAGCGGTCGCGATAGACTTTGGCTAAAATAGACGCGGCGCTGATTTCTGGTATGAGGGCGTCGCCTTGAATGATCGCTTCGCTTGCCATGGTAACGCGAGGGCAAAAAGTGCCATCAACCAAAATTTTATCAGGAGTAATGGTTAAGGTCTGTACTGCACGTTGCATCGCCAATAAACTTGCTTGGAGGATATTGAGCTGATCAATCTCGGCAGCGCTCGCTTCGCTGATTGCAAAAGCAAGCGCTTTGGTGCAAATTTCATTAAATAAGAATTCTCTTTTTTTGGCGCTTAATTTTTTAGAATCATTTAAGCCGGTAATGGGGTTGTGAGGATCTAAGATCACTGCGGCAGCAACTACTGGGCCTGCCAAAGGGCCTCGTCCGGCTTCATCAACGCCGGCGATCAGGAGTTTGGCTTCAAAATTTAATGTGGTTTGTGTCATGAGTATTATAAAAATCGGTGTAATTTTGTTGCTGCCATTTTAATAAGTCTGCATTAGTGCTGTCGATATGCGTGATGGTGCCATTTTCTATCGTTAGTATGCTGCCATCATTGAGTGTTTGGCTGAAGGCTAAGGTTTTTTCAAAACGCCAAGCGTTCGAGCGATAATGTTCAAGTATTGTTAAATCTACCATTTCTGTACCTACGCGTTCTACGATGTTGGGTAAGCGATAATGTTGCGCAAAAATGGTAGTGAGTGCGGTAATAATTTTTGTTACATCAATATGTGGATAAACATCGGTAAGATTAATCACCGAACTGCGTACTGAAGCAACACCTTTACTGATAATTTTTAATGGGGGTGCGTTCAAGCTTTGTCGCAATAAAGTTAAATCACTATTGATCAATAAGGTACTGTGGTGAAACGCGTGTGTGT
This sequence comes from Gammaproteobacteria bacterium, assembly GCA_020050355.1. GTDB lineage: Bacteria > Pseudomonadota > Gammaproteobacteria > Francisellales > CACEW01 > CAIQBE01. The sequence goes on from JAGVKT010000049.1 coordinate 2,849, forward strand.
GCGTTTCACGAAAAGCGCTACCAGAAATTTTTTTGTCATGGAGGATTAAGTCATGACGTTGATTGATGTATACTGGCGCATTTAGTGTTTTAAGTGCTTGTGTGATGAACATTAAATTTTGAGTTTTATCGTAAGAATTTTTTTTGCAAAAAAAAGTAAAATTTAGGTTCCCTAGATCATGAAATACCGTTCCACCGCCGCTTTGGCGCCGCACTAGATGGATGTTGTTTTTTTGCAAAAATTTTAGATCACATTCGACCCAAGGGTTTTGAGCGCGGCCAATGACGACGCAAGGGTTATTTTGATAAAGAAATAGGGCAGGGTAAGCTGCGTTCTTAAATAAGTGCTGTTCAAGTGTTAGGTTCATGAAAGGATCGGTAACGGTGCTTAAGTACATCATGCTGATTTATTTTTTTATCCTTCTAATAACAGCCATTCGAATTTTTCAATGTTGTCTTTTAAGCCTTGTACGATCAAGACATCACCCGCATGGACTTTAGTGTTGGGTGAGGGTTTTTGTCCTAAGATACCTTTTTTACGTAGCGCAACGAGCTCAAGATTGAAGTTGCCAATGTGTAATTGATGAATGGTTTTGCCGTTAGCATAAAAATGTTCGTAGATCATCAGGGCTTTTTGTTGTGGTTCATTAGCGCTATTTTTATTTACACGATTGGCCTCACCTTGAAAATAACCTTGTAACAATTGATAACGATCGCGGCGCAAGTTTTCGCTCCACTCTACTGCTTTTTTAAGATCAACGCCTAGATTGACTAATACATGTAGGCTGAGCATGAGGCTTGCCTCGAGCATATCAGGGATCACTTCAGTGGCGCCTGCTTCAAGCAAACGAGGAATATCTGTGTCGTTTTTGGTGCGTGCAAAAATGGGAATTTCTGGGGCAAATAAGCGTACATGTTCGATCACTTTCATTGAGAGTGCTGGGTCTTGAAAAGTAAGAATCATTGCCTTGGCTTTATCGGTGTGTAAGTGCCTTAAAATATGCGGGTCAGTGGCGTCGGCATAAATGACCTCTTCGCCTGCTAATTGCGCTTGATTCACTAATTGTGGGTCAAGATCGAGTGCGAGATAATGAAAGCCTTGGCCTGTTAAAGCTTTAGCTATCGATTGTCCTATACGGCTATAGCCACAAATGATGACCATATTGTTTTTGTGGCTTATGATTTCTTTTTTTAAAGGTTGGTGTGCGTAGCCGAAAAATAATAATTTATTGATCCAAGGTAATAAATAATTTTGATAATGGAGCGTGATGATAGAAAGCAGCATGCTGGTGATGAGCGCTGCGAGTAAAATTTGCGCCTGATTATCGCCTAAAAAATTATAGTGCGTAGCCAGGGCGATGAGTACAAAACCAAATTCTCCAGCCTGAGCTAATAATAAGCCGATTCTGCTTGCTTCACGAGGATGGCCGAGTTTCAGAAAATAGACAAGATAATTGATGGTAACGAGTTTGCCGATCAGAATAATAAAGCTGACCAATAAAACCCAAAGAAAGTCATGAGCGAAAACATGAATGTTGATCATGGTGCCCACACCAATAAAGAAAATACCTAAGAGGACGTCGCGAAAGGGGCGAATGTCGCTTTCTACTTGATGATGGTAAGGTGTGCCGCCGATGATTGCGCCTGCTAAAAAAGCGCCGAATTCTTTAGACATGCCCATCATTTCAGAAAAATATGCTGCACTCAAAGCCGCAAAAAGTGTAGCGAGCGTGAATAATTCGCTAGAATGGGCGCGCGCCACTTCGTGAAATATAGGCGTAAATATTTTTTTGCCGATGAGGATTAAGATCACAAAAGTGACCAAACCTTTTACCAGTTCTACAAATAAAGAGCTTAATAAAGCCGAATTGGTATGGTGCGCAAAAAAACTGGTAATGATGATTGCGGGTACCACCATAAGATCTTGGAAGATGAGCATGCTCATGCTGAGCTGGCCAACTTTGGTTGAGAGCTCGCCGCCTTCATCGAGGATTTTACTGATAATGGCAGTAGAAGACATGGCGACTGCGACCGCAATGATAAAAGAGGTGAGCGGTGCAAGTTTAAAAATAAAATTACAGATTAAAAAAGCTAAGCCGCCGCAAATGATCATTTGTAAGCTGCCTAGGCCGAATACAGTTTTACGCATGGCCAATAGACGTGTGAGCGAAAATTCTAGACCAATAGAAAAAAGTAAAAACACTACGCCGTAATGTGCGAGAATGCGTAAATTATTAAAGTGATCAAAAGAATGTTGACCGACTAAGCTGATAATGAGACCGACGATCATATAGCCGATGATTGGTGGATAATGTAAGCGCCGCACTAATGCCACGACGATGATCGTAGTCAAGAGTACAAATAGAATTTGGCCAAATAAATCTGTCACGAGAGGGTATATAAATTTTTTATTATTGTAGACAGCTTGGGTATGTTTGTCATGTGATTTTTTTGTTGGAGTTGGATGGGTATATGCCGCCCGCATTTCAAAATGCGCAATTATACAAAAAATTGACGTAAAAATTTCACTGTTTGTTCCAAAATCGAAAGCCATGCTGTAGGGGCGTAGCTTGCTACGCCCGGTAACTGCAAGGCTTTAAAGCTCATAGGCAATGATGATTTTTTTATTAAAAAGGCTTTGCTTCTTAAAGCTAGTGCCTCTGCCACGCCGGGCGTAGCAAGCTACGCCCCTACGGCATGGCCTTTATGCTACGGGAGCAAACAATGAAAACTTAACGCCAAGTAAAAATCTTCGCATTTTGATGCGCGAATGGTATAATCGCGCCCACTGCGTAAGTGATTTGAAATTTTATGACTTCATTAAAACAGCGTGCGTTGGATTATCATGAGCAATCGCAGCCGGGTAAGATAGCATTGGCGATTACCAAGCCTACGGCTACGCAAGAAGACTTGTCTTTGGCTTATACTCCAGGTGTTGCAGAGCCGGTATTGGCAATTCATAAAAATCCTGAAGATGCTTATCGTTATACCAGTAAAGGCAATTTGGTTGGCGTTATTTCTAATGGCACCGCAATTTTAGGTTTGGGTAATTTAGGTGCGCTTGCGAGCAAGCCGGTGATGGAAGGTAAGGCAATTCTTTTTAAAAAATTTGCAGATATTGATGTGTATGATATTGAAGTTGATGCGCATGATCCGGCGCTTTTTATTGAAACAGTTATTGCGATTAGTCCTACTTTTGGTGGTATTAATCTTGAAGATATCAAAGCTCCTGAATGTTTTATGATTGAAGAAACACTCAAAAAACGTTTGAAGATTCCGGTGTTTCATGATGATCAACATGGCACTGCGGTGGTGATTGGCGCAGCTTTATTAAATGCTGCGCGCTTACAGAATAAAGAATTTACTGAGCTTAAAATAGCCTGTCTTGGTGCGGGCGCGGCGGGTATTGCTACCATGCGCTTTTTGCTTGCCATGGGGCTCCATCGCAAAAATATTTATCTTTTAGATCGACAAGGTGTGATTCATGAGCAGCGTACTGATTTAAACACCTATAAAGCTTTTTTTGCGCAAGAGACCGATAAGCGTACTTTAGAAGATGTGCTTAGCATTGCTGATGTTTTTATTGGTGTGTCTGGCGCTAATTTGGTATCGGGAAAGCAAATCGCGCTCATGCCCAAAAATCCTATAATTTTTGCGCTGTCTAATCCTGATCCAGAAATTCACCCTGATGAAATTCATGCTGTGCGTACTGATGCCATTATCGCCACAGGGCGTTCGGATTTGCCTAATCAGGTGAATAATGTTTTATGTTTTCCTTATCTTTTTAAAGGAGCACTGCATGCGCGTGCATCGAGCATTACTACAGAAATGATGCTTGCTGCTGCTCATGCGCTGAGCTCGCTTGCGCATGAGCCTGTACCAGACGAGGTGCTTGCGGCTTATCAATTAAAAGAACTAAAATTTGACAAAAATTATCTTATTCCTAAACCTTTAGACCCACGCTTAAAAGAATATGTAACGCAAGCGGTCATTGCTGCAGTTAAAAAATAACATGCGAGTGCGTAGAGTTTTATGGGTGTTATTTTTTGTTTGTAGTGGCGTTTATGCAAGCGAAGCTGTCGATAATCTTAATCAATTGTTGCAAAGTTTTCAGAGTATGCGCGCAAATTTTGTCCAAACCATTACTGATGTTCAGGGTCAAGTGGGTGTGCAGCAAACAGGGGTTTTGGTGTTGCAAAAGCCTAATCAATTTCGCTGGGAAGTAAGTGCGCCTAATGCGCAATTGTTTATTTCTAATGGTAAAAACTTGTGGAATGTAGAACCTGATTTAGACCAGGTTACCGTCACCCCTTTGACGCAAAATTTATCAACGGTACCGCTTTTGCTGTTGAGTGGCCGTGCGAATGATGTGCAAAAATTATTTAAAGTGACGGTGGTAGATGACCATAGTTATCGCTTAGTGCCGTTAACACAAGATTCTTTAGTTCGTGAGCTTGATTTGGTTTTTGTGCAGCAGCATATTAGCGAAATTACGATAACTAATATGATGGGGCAAAAAGCTCATGTGCAGTTTAGTCAAGTAGAAATCAATGCCGTTATACCGCCGCAGGCTTTTGTTTATCAGGTGCCTGCGGGGATGCAAGTTTTGACGCAATGATTCAGTTATTTCGAGCGCATAATTTACTTGCGATTTTTCCTAATGAAAAAATAGCTATTCATGTTTTAAAGTGTGTGTTTTAATAGTCCTGTACAAGAAGGCTCTTGTTTTTTAGTTAGACCGGCTTCCTTCGACCCTCAGCCTCTCTCATAGTAAGGAAGACGCATGGATGATTAGCTAGATATTTAAAGGGATTGAGTATCTAACTAGATGGCACCTACGGATGGGTGCTTTTTTTTTGCCTAGATTTTTTAGTGTTGCCAAGTTTCGTATAAATCTAACCAGTGTGGGTTGTTTTGTTCTATGATTTTTATTTTTTGTTTGTGGGAGAGGTTTTTTAGTTTTTTTTCGTAATAGATTGCATCGGTGATGTTTTGATATTCTTCGAAGTAGACGAGCATGGTGACGTTGTATTTTTTGGTGAAGCCTCTGGTGAGTTTGTTTTTGTGCTCGTAGATTCTTCTTGTTAGATCGTTGGTAACGCCGATATAAAGGGTTCCGTTTTTGTCGCTTGCGAGGATGTAGATGTAGGCCATAATTTAATCTGTGTTTAAAATGATCTATTATAGCGAGAGAGGGGAAGAATGCAACTACGTTGCATGCGATTGAGCACCTGGATCCTGTGCTGCCTTACGCTACGCTTCAGGCCCACAGGATGACCTCGAGGGGAAGGGAGGCCGAAGGGAATGAGCCGAAGGAAGTGAGCCGAAGGGAATGAGAGGGAATGAGTCGAAGGGAATGAGCCGAAGGGAACGAGTCGAAGGGAATGAGCCGAAGGAAGTGAGCCGAAGGGAATGAGAGGGAACGAGTCGAAGGGAATGAGCCGAAGGAAGTGAGCCGAAGGGA
>JAGVKT010000076.1 GCA_020050355.1 Gammaproteobacteria bacterium
ATGGCTTCAGAACTTGTTTGGTTTTTAATTTCACACCAGGCGAAAATTATAAATTTTACCTGCAACTTGTAGTAAAACTTAATAAAGCTATTAAAAAATGAAGTACAATTGAAGCTCACTTCATTTCTTATTCCAAGATGCAGTTGTTTATAAATTTTTATTGAGCTATGCGCGTAAGGGGAAAAATACAAGTAAACGTACTGCCCTGATGAAGCACACTGCCAATATCAAGTTCAGCTTGATGACGTAATAATACGTGCTTTACGATGGCTAGACCTAAGCCAGTGCCGCCGGATTGGCGTGAGCGGCCTTTATCAACACGATAAAAGCGCTCAGTGATGCGCGGAATATCTTTTTCTGGAATACCAATGCCGGTATCTTGCACTATAAAATAAGCACCTTGCGCACTTTGATGCCAGGAGATTTTAATTTGACCTCCGGGTTTTGTATAGTGAACAGCATTAAAAATAATATTAGAAAATGCGCTTCTGAGCTCATGTTCTTCACCGATAAGTTTGAGGCTTTCATCAATATTTAAATAAAATTCATGCTGATTCTTGCTTAAGTTGCGAGCATCTTGTACAACAGCCGTCAGCATTTTAGGAACATCAATTTTGTCGTTATGAATCCGTGGTGTTTCACTTTCGATACGTGCAAGTAACAGCAAATCTGAAATAATCATATCCATGCGCGTAGTTTGTTGTAAAATTTGCGTAAAGATAGGATGTAATTTGGGATCTTCTTGATACATAGTTAATAAAGTATCAATGTAGCCGTGGATAACAGTAAGGGGTGTGCGTAATTCATGCGATACATTGGCTACAAAATCTTGCCGCATTTTATTAAGGCGTTCACTTTGAATCAGCGCGTCATCAATCATGAGTATTCCTAAATAAAATTATTCAGGTTGAAAGCGATAACCTAAGCCACGCTCAGTAATAATAAAATGCGCGAGATCAAATTCGCCTAAAGCTTTGCGCAAACGCTTAACATAAGTATCAACCGAGCGATCAGTGACGACTTTTTCATCGCCCCAAACTTGATCAAGTAAGGTTTCTCTTGATGCCAGTTGTCTAGGATGTTTTAAAAACCATGCCAATAATTTGAATTCTAATAAGGTCAATCTTAAAAGTTGGTCTTTGATGGTAGCTTTATTTTCAGTTAAATCTAGAACAATATCATGGGTGCTCAATATGGTTGCGCCGCTATTACTACGGCGCAATACTGCCTGAATACGTGCCATGAGTTCCATAGGTGAAAAAGGTTTAACAATGTAATCATCAGCACCCATTTGTAGGCTCTTAACTTTGTGTTCTTCTTGCGCAAGAGCAGTTAACATAATAATCGGAAGCTTTTGCGTTGGAGCTTGCGCTCGAAGTTTTTTAATTACCTCTAAACCTGATTGATCAGGTAACATCCAGTCAAGAAGCAATAAGTCAGGATGATGTTTTTGAATAAGGCTTAATCCCGCTTGCCCAGTTTCAGCTTCAAGCAGCTTAAAATTAGCGAGTTGTAAAGCAAAGCGCAGCATATCGCGAATGGGTGCTTCATCTTCAATGACTAAAATAGTTTTCATAATAAGTATAAAATATAAAAACCCATAGCAATATAATATCACAGTCTTGGGTGTGACACAGCGCTGGTTACCAATATTGAATCATAAGGGTAATAAAGCAGGCAAGTGTAATAAATAAAAAAATTAGTGGAAAAAATAAAGCTTGCTTAACCCACTGCGGGCGAGCGCGAATTTTTTTATTAAGTAAGCTCAATAGAATAATTAAAACACTAAGATCATACAAAGCGACACCGCAGAGATTAAGCCAATAAAAAGGATTATGAACAACATTCGGAATGACAAATAATAGCCAAGTTGCAAATGCATAAGGAATAGAAATAATCAACAGAAGAATATGCATAATAAGCAGTTTAAGATCACCTGATTTCATAGGTAATATCAGCCCTCCAGCTCATTGTGAACAGAAAACCACAAAGTGTTCACCTTTTTATCACATGCGTAAGGTATGGTAACATGCAACCTAGCTACTAAGGAATTTTTTATGAATACCACACTTAAAAAAATAGTATTGCCCATGGGTTTATTATTCGTGCTGGCAGCGCATGCAGATATCACCGGCGCAGGCTCAACCTTTGTTTATCCCGTATTAGCCAAATGGGCTGTGGATTATCAAGATACCACAGGAGTACAGGTGAATTATCAAGAAATTGGTTCTGGCGGAGGTATTAGTCAAGTGATGGCAAAAACTGTAGATTTTGCTGCTACTGATAAACCCTTAAGTGCAACAGAGTTGCAGAAGGCTAAATTAACGCAGTTCCCTATTATTATGGGTGCGATTGTCATTGCAGAAAATCTCAAAGGTTTAAATGCGTTGGTGTTGGATGGTCCGACATTGGCAAATATATATCTAGGACGTATCAAATTTTGGGATGATCCAGCCATCCTTAAGCTTAATCCTCAAAGCAAATTGCCCCATCAGGCAATTACGGTAATTTATCGAGCAGATGGTTCAGGAACAACTTATAATTTTACCCGCTATTTAAGTCAACAAAGTCCGCAGTTTAAACAGGCGGTAGGTGTCGATACTGCAGTATCTTGGCCTGCAGGCATAGGGGGGCGAGGCAATGCAGGTGTTGCTAATTTTGTGAAGACCGTCCCAGGCAGTATAGGCTACGTAGAATATGCTTATGCAGAAGAAAATAATTTACCCATGATCAACATGAAGAACCAGGCAGGAAATATTATTGCCCCAAACGAAGCCAGTTTTAATGCGGCAGCGGCAGGTGTAGCTTTAGTGGCCAATGGTTTACTTGATTGGAATATGAGCAATAAAAATGCTTGGCCAATGATGGCTGCAACTTATGCACTCGTGCGAAATGATTTACCAACATCAGCACAGCAACAAGTTTATAGTTTTTTTAGCTTTGCGTTTACCGAAAGCAATATTGCTCGAAAGCTTGCATATGTACCGCTTTCAAGTACAATGGCACATACGATTCAAGTAGCTTGGCCTAAAAAATAATGAATTATTCATTTTTTTATCAAGGCTGTCGACTCACCTCTACTTTACTCATCCTGATTATTTTAGGAATTGCTATTTCACTTTGGCAACAAAGTGGTCCAGCATTTCACCATTTTGGTTGGGGATTTTTAACCAATGCGACTTGGGATCCTGTAACACAAAACTTTGGCGCCTTATCAGCTTTGATAGGTACTTTGGTAACTTCTTTATTAGCCATGCTGTTGGTCGTGCCTTGGTCACTTTTCATTGCGCTTTGCGGACATTTGCTCATCCCCGCATTCATAAAAAAACCCGTACGCGTCTTTATTGATTTGATGGCGGGGATCCCAAGTATTATTTTTGGCATGTGGGGCATGTTAGTGCTCGTGCCTTTAATGGCCAATATTGTTGAGCCTTTTTTAGGCATTACTCTAGGGAAAATACCTGGGATCGGGATATTATTTTCAGGTCCAGGTATCGGTATTGGGGTGCTAACTGCAAGTATCATCCTCGCCATGATGGTGCTACCCATGCTCTCAGCAATGCTGCTGGATCTTTTAGAAACAGTGCCTAAACAAACAGAAGAAGCCGCTTTTGGTTTAGGTGCAAAACCCTTTGAGGTGATGTTTAAAGTATTAATGCCACAGATCAGCTCCGGTTTTATTGGAACTTGTATGCTAGGCTTAGGGCGAGCCTTAGGCGAAACAATGGCGGTAACTTTTGTAATTGGTAATTCGCATCAGTTATTTACTTCATTGTTTTCTCCAGGTACAACGATTTCTTCAAGTATTGCCAACGAGTTTACTGAAGCTTTAGGAACCTTATATCCCTCAAGTTTATTGGCGCTCGGGTTTATTTTATTCGCAATTACCTTTGTGGTTATTGTTCTAGCACGCTTATTGTTAAAACGATATAAGGCACATTAATGCAGTTAAAAAGAAACATCAAAGGTATAATCTGGCATAGCATTGCTTATTTGAGCTTTACATTGATGTTGGTTATTTTCATTGCTATTGTCGGCAAGGTAGTCATCATGGGATCATCTGCTTTAAATATACATTTGTTGACCGAAATTACACCACCACCAGGAGTAAATTATGGTGGCTTATTAAATGCCTTGGTGGGCTCACTGCTCATGGTACTGTGCGCGTTGGCATTATTAATTCCGATCGGTCTATTAACAGGAACTTATTTAAGTTTACATCGACATGAGCACCTCGCAAAATTTTTACAATTTTTAAATGACAGTTTATTAAGCATTCCTTCGATTATTATTGGTTTATTTATTTATGCGCTTATTGTGGTGACCTTGGGGCATTTTTCAGCAATCGCTGGGAGCCTAGCTTTGGCTTTGGTTGGATTGCCTATAGTGATTCGGGGTACGCAAGACGTATTAACAACTTTACCACCACAGCTTAAAGAAGCAGGATTTGCATTGGGGGCAAGCGAAATTAGTGTAGTACTCGGCGTGCTCTATCGCAGTTGTAAAGCAGGTATTTTAAGTAGCTTTTTTTTGGCATTAGCTCGCATGCTCGGAGAAACAGCACCTTTATTATTTACCAGTTTGAATAATCAGTTTATGAGTATCAAGTTAACACAGCCCATGGCAAGTTTACCGGTAACTATTTTTCAGTTCGCGATGAGCCCAGATCAAAATTGGCAGGCTTTAGCTTTTGCTGGTGCTGTATTATTGATGGCGGTAGTTTTGGTATTAAGTTTGTTGGCACGATTTTTACTAAGTAAAAATAAATAAGAGGATAGTATGGACGCGGCAATTTTTGTAAAAAAGCTAGATTTTTTTTACGGACGTAATCAAGTATTGTTTGACATTAATGTAGAAATTACCAAGCACCAAATTACTGGATTAATTGGTCCTTCAGGTTCGGGCAAATCTACACTCTTACGAAGCTTTAATCGCATTTATGATTTACACCCCCATCAATATGCTCAGGGAGAAATTTGGGTTGAAGGCACGCCAATTTTAGCTAAAAAAATCAATTTGATGTGGTTAAGAAGCAAAGTGGGTATGGTGTTTCAAAAGCCTACGCCTTTTGCCATGTCGATTTACGATAATATTGCTTTTGCTTTGCGCACTCATCAAAAAGTTTCTAAAGATGAAGAACAGCGTTTAATCGAAAAAGTTTTGCGGGAAGTTTCTCTGTGGGATGAAGTAAAAGATAAATTAAAAGCGCCAGCATTTGATTTATCAGGTGGACAGCAGCAGCGCCTCTGTATTGCAAGAACGCTTATTATTGAACCAAGTATTTTATTGTTGGATGAGCCCACAAGTTCTTTAGATCCTGCTTCGACAAAAAAACTAGAAGAATTAATCAAGCGATTACGCAAAAATTACACGATTGTTTTAGTGACGCATAACTTAAATCAAGCGCGAAGACTTGCAGATAAAACCATGTTTTTAAAAGCAGGACATTTAATTGAATACGGTCCTACTGAAAATTTATTTACCCAACCACAGCATCCTTTAACCAAAGAATATTTAGAATATGCTTAAAGATTAGCAATGGATTAGCATTCATGCCACAGCGTTTTTTTCATCCGAAATATTGGCCTTCTTGGTGTTTGTTATGGATCTTAAGGTTATTAGTTTTATTGCCTTATCAATGGCAGTTGTTTATAGGTCGTGGTCTTGGACTCTTAATTTTTTGGTGTGTTCCACGTCGAAGGCATATTGCTGCCGTGAACCTGGCTTTATGCTTTCCTAAAAAAACAGCAGCCGAGCGGCAAATTTTACTAAAAAATTCTTTTAAAAATTTAGGTATGGGTGTTATGGAGGCGCTAATGGCTTGGTTCATGTCGGAGCGCCGTTTTAAAAAAATTCCTTTCAATTGGCATGGACAAGAACATGCTAAGGCAGCAATAGCAGCAGGAAAAGGAATTATTGCTGTGGGGGCGCATTTTAGTTGTCTTGAAATTATGGCACGATTTTTTGGGACCAGGATGCCCCTAAGCTCTGTTTATAAAGCCAGCCGCAATGATTTATTTGAGTACATAATTACCCAAAGACGTAAGCGTTATATGCAACAGATGGTAAAGCACGTAGACCTTAAAAAAATAGTACACATACTACGTGAGCAAGGAATTTTGTGGTACGCACCTGATCAGGACTTTGGCCAAGCGCGTTCAGTTTGGACCACGTGGTTTGGGCATCCTGCAGCAACAATAACTGGTGTGAGTGTTTTGGCGAAAAGAACCGGAGCATTAGTAGTAGTGAATACTTTCCGGCGTTTACCCCAAGGTGGATATGAAAGTATAACTTTTCCAGCGCTAACAAAATTTCCTAGTGATAATGATATTAATGATGTCATGGCCTGGCAAAAAATCTTTGAGGATTTTATTGTTCAATATCCTGAGCAATATTTTTGGATGCATCGGCGTTTCAAAACACTGCCCAAGGGGATGGCTTCGGTCTATACTCATTGTGCTTCAAAACACTAAAATTTTAACAAATAGTTTTTTGTTTAATAAACCTTCTTCGTCTCGCAATAGGCTATGCTATTACTCGACTCAGAAACTTTATTAAACAAAAAACTATTTGTTAAAAACCCAGCCTTTTGAAGTGGAGTGGGTATAGCTGAAGATACGAAATTTATTTTCAAGAGCGTTTGGAAATTTTAAAAGCCAAAATGCTTAGAAAGCAATTGTATCACCGGTAATAAAATTAAAAGACTAAAAATGCTACCCATAGTCTGCCACTTACTGGTATTAATTTTATTGTCCAGGCGCGCAATATCTTCTTTGAGTTCTGCTCTTAAAGATGCAGTATCTTCTTTGAATTCTGCTCTTAAAGAAGTCATTTCAGTTCGAAGATCAGCAATGTCTGCTTTAGTGGCAAGATGTTCAAGCCCAGAACGTGAAGCGTCGCCTACCATTGCGATTTGTACTTCCGCTTGTTCATCAGTAAATCCTGCTTTTATCAAGCGTTGAAAGTATTTATGGGAGCTAAAAGTTTCCATTTTTCTAAAGGCTAAAGCCATGAAGTGATCCTTAAGATGATTGTATCATATTTGATCTAAATAAATATGCTCAAAAAAATAACATTTTGATTATTTTTTGTCAAGTATCCGGATTGAGTAAAAGTACATTTAAAAGCCAAAATGCTTAGAAAGCAATTGTATCACCGGTAATAAAATTAAAAGACTAAAAACGCTACCCATAGTCTGCCACTTGCTGGTATTAATTTTATTGTCCAGGCACGCGATATCTTCTTTAAGCTCTACTCTTAAAGATGCAGTATCTTCTTTGAACTCCGCCCTTAAGGACGCGATGTCTTCTTTGAATTCTGCTCTTAAAGAGGTCATTTCAGTTCGGAGATCAGCAATGTCTGCTTTAGTGGCAAGATGTTCAAGCCCAGAACGTGAAGCGTCGCCTACCATTGCGATTTGCACTTCCGCTTGTTCATCAGTAAACCCTGCTTTTATCAAGCGTTGAAAA
>JAGVKT010000035.1 GCA_020050355.1 Gammaproteobacteria bacterium
CCCCAGCGATAATTTTAACGGCGAGGTGAGAATACTACTTCCAGCGAGAATGCTATTTGATAAAGGGGTGCAAGAGTTTGTTGATGCTGCAACTATCATTAAAAATAAAGGTATTAAAGCAACCTTCCTATTAGCTGGCGAAATTGATAAGGGTAATCCCAAAGCAGTTGCAGAATCATTATTAGCTGACTGGCACAACCAAGGAGTTATTGAATGGTTGGGCTTCCAAACGGATATGGCATTGTTAATGAACCAGTCCGATATAATTTGTCTACCATCCTATCGAGAAGGACTGCCCAAATCCCTAATTGAAGCACTTGCTGTTGGCAAGCCTGTTGTCACCACCGATGTGCCAGGTTGTCGAGAGGTTGTTCAGCATGGGCTTAATGGTTTATTAGTTCCTGCTAAAAATACTCAGGAACTCGCCACAGCACTCGAGCTACTCATAACGAATCAACCTTTACGCCAACAAATGGGCGAGCATAGTCGAATCATGGCAGAACAAGAGTTTTCGATAGAATCTGTCGTCAATAAGACGACAGCGATTTATCATCGGTTACTGACAAACAGCTGAGTCAAACTGTTTCTGAAATATACTGCTCATCATGTACTGCTCCCTTGGAAAGTTATACAATTCAAGTATTGTCGGTAACACTTGGCAGCTATCGATAACCATACGCCTTGGAAGATCTGGGGCGTGCCTGCCATGCCATAACACAATCCCCTCAGGCTGGTGATAACCAGTCCCCTGATCCCGAGAAAAAGTCTCAAACCCAGCATCAGAAAGACTGACTTTGGAATTTTTGAAGTATAGACATTGATCCTCCACAAGACTTTTACTACTGCAAATTGACAAATTAAGTGTCTCGCCAATTGGGGAATAACGAAGCTTTAATACAGGGTTGCCATCTCTATCTGTTAATTGATTAACAGACGATAAAAAAATCGTTAGATCTTCACCTGATTCAAACTCAAAGGCAATGTCAGGGTGCATTGCAAGATTAACAATAACTTTCGGTTTAAAATCAATTAACTTTAACAAGGCAGAAAGGTGGACTAGCTTTAATTCAGGAATATAATCACCACGGTTGACAGCTTCTTGCCCCATACTCGATAAAATAAGCAATTCATAATCATTCCTTTGACAAAATTGATATAGCCAATGGATTTGTTCATCGGCTATATCCATGGCTTTTAAAATTGACTGAGAATGGAATTTAGAAAAATTATCGTCTTGTCCAAGCTCATCAAAATCCTCCGGGAAGCTATATTTCCAATAGCGATGCATGATGCCAGCGACATGGTTAGTAAAAAAAGAAACAAATGATGGGTTATGGTGTTTTAAACAATCTTTTAGGACATCAAATGCAAGATAAGCCTGGATCATTGGTCTTAAAGATTTAGAATTCGGATTGGTCACTTCATTCAATAGTTGCTGAGCTATCAAAAAACATGATTTTAAAGAGACCCCGCTTTTAAGAAGATTCGCTATGTAAATACTATCTCGCAATCGAATTTTGCTTTGTGTAGCTTTATTTTCACCTGTCATCATTAGGTTAATTTTTTGAAAAGCCTCATACTTTGTTGGAATGGTTTGTGCGTTTGCGGCAAAAGTATCGGGAATATGAAATTTGATATTAGGGTGACTTTGTGGCGGGTGACTTTGTAACAAACCGACAATGCCAACAGAAATACCACTTTGCGCCAAGATATCCCATATCGGCGGGTAATCATCCGCAATACTTAAATCCTGATTGATAAAGTGAATTTTGTGTTTGTCATTTGTTACACCGCGATGTATTGTTGGCCAAGTGCTCCATGGGTGAAGCTCTCCAGAGTCTCTCGTAAACGTGGTAATTTGTTTAAATTGGTTAATATTATGAGCTAAAAACGAATGAGGTTTGTGGCTGATATAAAAATCAATCACTCGCCATGGGACTTCATTTAACTCATAGCACAATAGCTTACAGGCACTCATTTATTGCTCCGCCAGAAATTTTATTTATGGTTTTAAAAATTGGCTTGTATGTCAAGATGTTATTTGTGATATTTCCAATTTTAGATAATAACTAAAGGATGCAACATTGTAATTACTATCAGCTTTGATTAAGATAACCATCATTTTCTATAAAATTCAATTATGAATATGTTGGTTACTGGTTGTGCAGGTTTTATTGGATTTCATCTCGCTTTAGAACGTTTAAACCGTGGCGAACGGGTTGTCGGTGTTGATAATTTAAACAACTATTATGACGTCAATTTAAAACAAGCACGATTAGAAATTCTAAAAAGACATAGTCAGTTTGAATTCGTTAAATTGGACCTGGCTGATAAAGACGCTTTAGCCATATTATTTAAGCAACATCAATTTGATAGGGTTGTAAACCTGGCAGCTCAGGCAGGTGTTCGATACTCACTCATCAACCCCTATGCTTATATCAATTCAAATATTAATGGGTTTATCAATATTCTAGAACAGTGTCGCCACCATGGCGTTAAGAATTTAGTATATGCTTCAAGTAGTTCAGTTTATGGTGCTAACACTAAACAACCCTTCTCTGAATCAGAGGCTGTTGACCATCCACTAGCGCTATATGCAGCCACAAAAAAATCCAATGAATTAATGGCTCACGCTTATTCGCATTTATATCGCATGCCTTCGACAGGACTACGATTTTTTACTGTATATGGGCCTTGGGGTCGACCTGACATGGCCTTATTTTTATTTACAAAAAGCATCATCGAAGGAAAGCCCATCGATGTGTTTAATCATGGTAAGATGATTCGTGATTTTACCTATATCGATGATATTATATCAGGTGTTTGCAAGGCGATTGATACCCCTGCAACGCCAAATGATAGGTGGGATAGCAACGAGCCTGACTCAGCGACAAGCAATGCACCCTATCGGATTTACAATATTGGCAATAATAATCCAACACAATTAATGGATTATATTCGTGCAATTGAAAACGCATTAGGCAAGGAGGCAATTTTAAATATGCAGCCGATACAAGCAGGTGATGTACCTAGCACACATGCTGATATAAGCCTAATAGAAAAAGATTTAGATTACCGCCCTTCTGTGAGTGTGGAGGAAGGTGTCCAGCGATTTATAAATTGGTTTATGTCTTATTATTACTAGAGTGAATCTTTTATGCATACTAGAAAAGTTTCCGTAATTGGTTTGGGTTATGTCGGTCTTCCGGTCGCGGTGGCATTTGGTCGTCACCAACAAGTCGTTGCATTTGATATTTCAGAAGGCAGGATTAATTTGCTTAAACAAGGCATTGACCTGACAAAAGAAACGACCATCGATGAATTAAAATCAACAGAGCTGTTATATACCAACCAGCCAGATGATCTAAAAATGGCTGATTTTCACATTGTTGCCGTTCCAACGCCAATTGATAATGCCAATCAGCCCGATCTTACCCCGCTCAAAAAAGTTTCAACGATGCTTGGTGGTGTTATTAAACGTGGTGATATCGTCGTTTATGAATCGACCGTCTATCCCGGTGTTACTGAAGAATTTTGTATGCCGATTCTAGAAGAATTTTCTGGCTTAAAAGGTGGGATAGATTTTTTCGTTGGTTATTCACCCGAACGAATCAACCCCGGTGATAAAAATCATACTTTCACTAAAATTAAAAAAGTCGTATCAGGCCAAACCACTGAAATTCTAGATATTGTTGCCAGCGTTTATGAATCCGTGGTTGAAGCTGGGGTATATCGAGCAAGCTCGATTAAAGTGGCTGAGGCAGCAAAGGTCATCGAAAACACTCAGCGTGATATTAATATTGCCTTTGTGAATGAACTAGCCCTTATTTTCAATAAAATGGGGATTTCAATTCATGAAGTATTACAAGCTGCTTCCACCAAATGGAATTTTTTACCATTTGAACCCGGCTTAGTAGGCGGTCATTGCATTGGCGTTGACCCCTATTATCTCACTTATAAAGCTCAACAATTAGGTTTTCATCCTGAAGTCATTCTCTCTGGCCGTAGAATTAATGATTCGATGGGAAAATATATTGCGGAATTCACCATAAAAGAAATGATTAAAAAAGATATGCCCATTCGCAACAACACAGTTGGAATCTTAGGAGTCACCTTCAAGCAAGATTGCCCAGATGTGAGAAATACGAAGGTCATTGATATCGTTAATGAACTCAAGAGCTATCATATTACCCCAATCGTCTATGATCCCATAGCAGATAAAGAAGCCACTTATCATGAATACGGTGTGGAATTGGTTGATATTGATGAGATAATGCGGCCTGATATATTAATTGCAGCGGTTGCCCATTCATGCTTTAAGGAAGCATCGTTTCAGCAACAAATAAGCCAGACAAAAATGATAATTGATATTAAAAATATTTTTGATAAAGCGTCAAACATCATAAAGATTTGAGAATGATATGGAAAAATATAAAGTTGCGTTAGTTGGATGCGGTCGAATATCAAAAAAGCATTTTGATGCCATTTACGATAATCGTGAGCGGATGGAATTGGTCGCTGTATGCGATATTGATCCAACTAGAAAAAACGATAGCATTCCAGACGTTCCCTTCTTTGATTCTTTACAATCGCTAGTCAAGCATGGGGATTTCGATCTCGCAACACTTTGTACCCCAAGTGGATTACACCCTAAGCAAGCCATATACTTAGCTGAACATGGTCATCATGTTATCACTGAAAAGCCGATGGCAACTCGTTGGCAAGATGGCTTGGAAATGATAAAAGCGTTTGATAAAGCCGACAAATGGCTGTTTGTTGTCAAACAAAACCGACTAAACCCCACTGTTCAACTGCTCAAAAAAGCTATTGATGAAGGCTGGTTTGGTAAAATTTATACCATTCATTCCAACGTTTTTTGGACTCGCCCTCAAGACTATTATGATCAAGATGCCTGGCGGGGAACATGGGAGTTTGATGGTGGTGCGCTGATGAACCAAGCAAGCCATTATGTGGATTTACTTGAATGGCTAGGCGGGCCTGTTGAATGCGTTCAGGCAATTATGGCTACACAAGCTCGTAAAATTGAAGTAGAAGATTCTGCCGTCATCAATTTAAAATGGCGCAGAGGCACTATTGGCTCAATGTGTATATCAATGTTGACTTACCCCAAAAATTTAGAAGGTTCAATTACTATCTTAGGTGAAAACGGGACGGCTAAGTTAGGTGGCGTTGCATTAAATCAATTTGAAACATGGGAGTTTGCCACGCCAAAAGCTCCAACAAAAGAGCAAGCCAATTCAAATGATTACCAAATCACAAGCGTTTATGGAAACGGTCATGGGCCTTATTATGAAAATGTGATTCAAGCCTTGGATGGGGCAGCCAAGCCAATCGCTGATGGGCGAGAAGGTTTAAGATCATTGGAGCTATTAATTGCTTGCTATCGTTCTGCACAATTGAACAAATCAATACATCTGCCTTTAGAACTGTAGGTTTGCCATTATAATTCAAGCGTTGATGAATAAGCCAAATTTATGAGCTTAAGTAAAATGGGATGCTGATAATGAATAGCCTTTCCATTATCTATAACAGTAACTGAGAAATATCATCCAAATGGCCAAAAAAAAATTGCGTTATCTAATCGGCACTCTTTGCGTGGGTGGCGCAGAGCGCCACCTGTCCTATGTATTACCGGAATTACGCAAACGTGGCTGGGAAATTATAGTATTAACCTTAAGCACTCAAGTAAAAGGAGATTTAGTGCCCTATTTGAGGGAAAATGGTATTATAGTTAAAACACTCCCTAAGTTTTTTGGCCTTTCATTTCTTCCACAGCCTATTGGGCGATGCATTAGATTAGCTGCTAACTTTTTCAGATTGAGTATCGATTTTTTAATCGATAGAGAATCTATAACCCACTTTTTCTTACCCGCAGCTTATATAATGGGTATGACCGCCGCAAAGATCACATTTTTACCTGCCGCAAAGATTATGTCTAGAAGATCCATGAATTATTACCAACAAAAAAGAAAGCTATTTTTTTATTTAGAAAGATACCTGCATAAACAAAACGATTTTGTCCTAGGCAATAGTAAAGGAGTTGTCAATCAGCTTCATGAGGAAGAAGGCGTTCCGTTAAGTAAATTAGGACTTATCTACAACGGAATTGAAACATCTAACTTGCAAGAATTTAATAATGATGCCTTCCGCAATGAACTATGTGTTAATACTGATACTTACTTAATCGTCATTGTAGCTAACCTTCTTCCCTATAAAGGCCATGAGGATTTACTCAATGCCCTATCTAAGATAAATCCTAATCTTGGCGACAATTGGCGCTTATGTGTGGTTGGGCGTGATAATGGTTTATTACCGAAACTTAAGAAATTAGTGAGTTCATTAAAGCTTAATGATAAAATCCTTTGGCTTGGATCTAGAAATGATGTATATAACATTTTAGCAACTGCAAATCTAGGGGTTCTTTGCTCACATGAAGAAGGCTTTTCCAATGCAATAATTGAGTCGATGAGCATGGGATTACCGATGGTAGTAACAGATGTGGGTGGAAATTCAGAAGCTATTATTGAGAAACAATGTGGATTGGTCGTTCCTCCTAAGTCTCCTGAAATGCTAGCAAATGCAATTTTATGGATGTATCAAAATCCTAAAGAAGCAAAACAATATGGTGAAAATGGGCGACAACGCGTGATTGAATATTTCTCTATTGAGCGTTGCGTTGACATGTATGAAAATCTGTACAATGAGCTTAATTATAAAACCTATGATGGACTGACAAATACGCTTGCCCATCAATGTATATATAATTAGTATGACGTTTGATAAAACGAGTAATTGTAGCTAAATAATACCTACTTTTGTGTTCAAATAAAAAAGGGAAGGAAGGTACTTACTCAAGAAGAATAATAAGGCTTATATTTAAAGCATAGCACTAGCGTATTCCCGCACCCCTTTTTTTCCCAACTCCACCCCAAACTGATCAAAAGGATTGATCTGCCATATGGCAGCGTTGAGAATGGTTCTATATTCATAGAACGCGATTAAATTTCCTATCGCTCTTGGGGATATACCATTTAATTCGATTAAATGATGGGGTTTATTGCCAAAAATAATTTTGTGTCTATCGGTTTCCTCTTGGTAATTTCCATTGACTAAAGCTCTTGATTGAGCGGTGAGCTGTGCATTCAGGATATTATGCTGTTTCTGCTGATGTTTAATACTACTGTTTCTCAAGTAGATAAAATCTACGGGCACGCAAAGGGTCCCTTGAAACAGCAACTGGTGGAAGGCATGCTCACTATTAGCTCCTACGCCACCCCAAATAACTGGACAAGTGGCATAGTCAACAAATTGATTATGCATGTTTATAGACTTACCATTGCTCTCCATAATTAGTTGCTGGCAATAACTGATAAAATAGCGAAGCTGTGTTGAATAGGGAATGATGGCTCTGGTTTGGCATCCCCAAAAATTCACATTCCATACATCTAATAAGGCTAACGTTAAGGGAAGGTTTTGTTCTAAAGAGACTTCATAAACATGATGGTCAATGTCATTAGCTCCTTGCAGCAATTCTTTAAATCCCTCCATGCCAATTGCAATGGCAATACTCATTCCAATGGCAGACCATAAGGAAAAGCGCCCGCCCACCCAATCCCACATGGGAAAAATATTATTTGGATGGATGCCAAAACTTCTCGCATTTTCAACATTTGCAGTCACAGCAAAGCATTGTTGTTCGATAGCGCGATTACTGCCAAGCCATTCAAAAGAGACTTTGGCATTGGTTAAGGTCTCTATGGTAGTAAAGGTCTTGGAACAAATGATAATTAGGGTTTTTTCTGGGTCTAGTTTCGCAAGTGTGCAAGAGACATCCCAAGGATCCATGTTCGATACAAAATCGAAACTAATATCATCCTGACAAAACTCCCTCAATGCATCAACTACAAATTTTGGCCCTAAATCTGAGCCACCTATGCCAATGTTTACAATGGATTTAATAGCTTTTCCCGTAGCTCCCAATAACTGATCGGAACGAATTCTATCAACGACTTCAGACATCTTAAGAAAACAAGCATCAATATCTTGACTCATATTCTGAGTAAAATATTTACCTGAAAATAATTCGGGGCTCCTTAATGCAGAGTGTAATGCCGCTCTATTTTCCGTTTCATTGACTGGATCAGATTGAAATAGGCTTTGGATAAATTTTCCTATCCCCAGCTTCTGTGCTAGCTGCCCTAATAGCCAAAGGGTCTCTTCATTAAAAAAATTGTTGGAGTAATTAATAACTAAGCCGGCAAGTTGTTGCGTATATCGTTCCTGTCTTTCAGTGTCTTGTGCTTTTAAGGCATCAATTCTGGTATGCCTAAATGCTTGAAAATGGTGTTGAAGCTCTTTCCACTCATCCAAACTGCTGAGATATGATTTTTCTCTATTAGCAATCATGTCTATAAATCCTATTGATGGAATTAATAAAACTGAAAGGCTTTGATAAGTTTAACTAAAAACAAATTTTCAGTTTACCACCTAACTTCAGTTGTATTTTAAGGTTATTAACAGGATAACGCAATTGTAGTGTAGTCTTAAATATGAGGAGGTTTATCTACAAGCTTATGAAATTATAGAACAGACTAAAATTAAAATAGATGACCGGTTAAATCGATATCAATAGAAAAGAAGGCTTCAATCTCTTGACCGAATGAGCCCGGATCAGGTTTACTATGGCCTGCCATCAAATCTTCCTTGGGTGGCTTAATAATATGGTGAGATCAATTATAGAATTGAAAACGCTGTCCAATGATCGGGGACCACTTCCATAATTATATTCAGCAAAGGTTAGAACACATCATGTCCAAAAAGGTTTTAATTACAGGCGCAACAGGTTACTTAGGATCGCGTCTATCGAAATACTTTGCAACTCAATCTGATATACTGCCTATAGTAGCAGGAAGAAAAAACCTTGAGTTCAATTTTCCACATAAATTTAAATACCTGGACGTCCTCGACAAAAATAGCATAGAGCAATCTCTTGAAGGGGTGGATTATATTATTCATTTAGCAGCACTTAACTTCCAAGACTGCCAGAATAACCCTGAACGTGCTAAAAGGGTCAATGAAACTGGAACAAAAAATATTGTCGAGATGGCAAAAATTTCCAATATTAAAAAAATTATTTATTTCTCCTCCATCCATGTTTACGGCACCCCTCTACAGGGTCAATTGAATGAAGATAATCCCATTAATACCTTAAAAACAAATTACTATGCTGCAACTCATTATAACGCTGAAAAAATAATTGAAAATGCAGGGATTGAACATGT
This sequence comes from Gammaproteobacteria bacterium, assembly GCA_020050355.1. Lineage (GTDB taxonomy): Bacteria > Pseudomonadota > Gammaproteobacteria > Francisellales > CACEW01 > CAIQBE01. Next base: position 9,303 of record JAGVKT010000035.1, read on the forward strand.
CATTGTTCGATTGTCCAATGCGATGGGGGCTCCTGTGCATAGAGATGTTAACGCATGGATGCTCATTTGCAATGACCTTTGCAAACAAGCAATATTTGAAAAAAAGTTATCCCTTAAATCTTCCGGCATACAAAAAAGAAATTTTATTACCATTTCAACTCTTGAACAAATTGTGGATCATTTTATAAATCATGACTTGCCCCATCAGATATATAATATAGGGGGAACAGATTTTACGATTTATGAAATGGCCGAACTTATTTCCTTAGAAGCGAGCTCCTTTTTAAATCAAAACTGTCCTGTTTTGTTTCCAGAACCTACCAAACAAGAAATTGATTCTAATATTCAGTTTGATTTTTGTTTAAAACGACTCAATGCTTTAAATCTTAAGTTAAAAAATGATTTTCAAAATGAAATTGTCAATACATTAAGATTTGTAAAAGAAAGTATTAGTGGTAAATAATTTTTCTCGACCGGTAAAATAACTCAACTTCATCCATTTAATTTGATTGGAAATTAAAACTAATTCACTTTATAAAGCTAAAGTCAAATCTGGTACTAACCCACAGCAATTTATGTTAGACTTTTTCCAGTATTTTTGAAGTTGAGTAAAAATTACTGGACCTAATAGAAGAGTTGCTTATAAATGCTTTTTAATTCGCCTATCTTTATATTTTTATTTCTCCCTTTCGTTTTATTTGGCTATTATAAAAATTCCTACTCACTATCAGTCATATTATTAAGCTCGATGTTATTTTATGGTTATGGAGAGCCCTCTTTCTTGTTTGTTCTAATGCTAAGTATCATGTTGAACTACGTCTGTTCAATGTATATACAAAGGAAAAGCGTTTTCTATTCTTGCATAATATTGAATATAACTATTATTTTTTTCTACAAATACTATAATTTTTTTGTTGAAAATCTTAATTTTGTTATGCATTATCAAATACCCTATATCAGTAATGAATTGCCTCTTGGAATATCATTTTTTACGCTTCATCAAATTTCTTATTTGATAGACACTAGAATCAAAAAAACTGCCATACCAACTTTTATAGAGTATGCAACCTACGTTGTTTTTTTTCCCCAACTGATAGCAGGTCCCATTGTACGTTTCTATGAGTTTAAGTCATCAATTCAGCGGATGAAGTATGAAAAGCCTGAGTTTTATAGGTGTTTTTCAGAGGGTTTTCCCATATTCATAATAGGGCTCTTTTATAAGGTTATTTTGGCTGATTACCTGATGGGGCCATGGGCTAAGGCAGTTTATTCTGCAGCATCCGCTGGAGTAAAAATAACATTTTTTGACGCCTGGATTGGTTCGCTTGCATATACTTTCCAATTATATTTTGACTTTGCCGGCTACTCATATATGGCTTTGGGAATTGGACGGCTGTTTCAGATTGAGCTGCCTTTAAATTTCAACTCCCCCTACTCAAGCACTTCAATCATTGATTTTTGGAAGCGGTGGCATATGACTTTGTCACGCTTTTTAAGGGATTATATCTATATATCATTGGGGGGGAGCAAATATGGTCTAAAGAAGATGATTAGAAATATCTTCTGTACCATGATTATTGGTGGACTTTGGCATGGGGCTGGTTGGACCTTTGTGTTATGGGGAGGGTATCATGGCATTTTAATAGCAATGAATCACCTCTTGAGACGTATACTACCGAATATTTCGTTACCCCCTGAAAGTAAAAAAATATTTGTGTTTATCTTAGTGATGTTAGGTTGGATTATATTTAGGTCTGATTCAATAGAAGTTGCCAGAAATATATATCTCGGTCTTTTCGGATTTCATGGAATCGTCTTGCCTGAGTCCTTACAACATGTCATGCAGATTTTTCATGTGGACTTCCTCTTCTCTGATTCCAATATAATTATTATGGATAAGCGATTAGCTCTATTCAGCATCTTAATAGCCTATCTATATTGTTCCAGGCGAACCAATCTGTATGACTTGATATCTCGTATCAACAAAGCCGTCCTTGGGGTAAATACTGCGCCTCTTCAAAGCGTAAAACCAAATATTATTGGAACTTGACATGAAAAAGCAGCTGATTCAAATCGCCTATATATTTTTTTTAGCAATTGTATTTACTATTACTTGCGTATTAATGTCGCATGGTACCTCAGAGTTTTTATACTTTCAGTTCTAAGGAATGGATATGTCTCATCAGCAAAATTTCACGCTATTCGTTATATGCTGTATTTGCCTATTTCTTTCTCTTATAACTATAAATCTATACCTCGGTAAGCGATATCATTTTCTAGAAGAATTAACTATTGATCCTGAAATAGAAGGGCTTGTAATGGGCTCATCTCGAGCAGGTGGATATGATCTTGACTATCTAAGTAAGAAGCTAGGAGGTATAAAAATAAAAAAACTGAATGCACCATCGGCGCCATACAAGTGGCTTTATATTAGGTTGGTTGATGCATATGCTCATGCTAAAATAAAATATATCCTCTTGAATTTAGACCTCGTTGCAGCTAATAAAGATTTAGAATCAGGCTATCCTATTGAAGAGTCACTGTATGTACCTGAAAGATCCATTGATAATCCTATTAATAAGGCAATAATAACTTATAAAAATATCTTTGTTCAATTGACAGATTGCAAAATAATTAAACGCAGTCTAAGAGCAAATGCGTTTCATCCTAACCATACAACTACATGCCCACATTCTGCTGTTGCAAGTTCGGTAATCCTAGCCAAGAGCAGGAAAGTTGAGGATTTTTTTATTAATGGTGCATATTTTCTTAGGCCAAATAGGGTATTCGTATATAATCCTTGGAATCGAAATGATGAAAATTCATCTTTGTATTATTTGCAGAAAATAATGTCATTTTGCCACAAGCATAATATCAAGCTAGATTTGCCTATTGGCCCCACCCATGCACGCTTTGCTGAATTAGAATATAATCTTGGTTTGCATGGTATTTCGGATCAGTGGAAACGTGACCTTGTTAAACTAAATGAAACTATTGCCGCAGAATATCACCATGCTCCTTTTAATTTAATAGATTTTTCAGGCTACAATAAAGTTACGACTGAAGATCTGACTGAGGATAAAAAAGTTCATTATTATACAGAATCATCTCACTTTAATTTCAATGCGGGAAACATTGTGATTGATCAGCTTTTTAATTTTTCTAAGGATCAAATTGGGAATAAATTAACTCATCAGAATATTGCAAAATATTTAGAAAGATATTGGAAGCCAAGACACCATTTTATAGCAAATTTTTCACGGAAATATCGCGATTTATATAGGCTGCTAAACGATAAATTACAAGAGAGAAATCAATTATTTGAATTAGCCCAGAATGTAAAACCAATGAGAAACAGGGTAAATAATCAAATCATAGTTTAAGGGAGAATTTGACCCGGCAATTATAATTCTCAATTTATCTTAGCAAACTTTAAAATAAGTTAGTCAGCCATTGAAAAATATTGACTATGTTGTATGCGTTCCTTAATAATCACCAGCACAGTTTTAATGAAGTTCTTTATATTAAATAGAGACGGTCTTATATAGTCGGCTACACTCGTACTACTATTCTTATAAGTCATTAAATATGTATTCAAAATTATAAGAAGGTGTTTCAAAGCTAATTTTATGCTTCTACTACCACCGTCCATGCGCGTTATTCTATTGTTTCCGCTCCAATATTTAACTAAATATTCATCTAGATAGTATAATTTTGTTCTTAGCGAGAACCTTAGCAAAAGTTCATAATCAGGGGATGTTCCAACTTTTTGAGACAAAGAAAAAGAACCCTCTCGTAGTATAAAATTCATACGCACCATCACCGAGGACAATGGGATATTGTTAAAATACAAGAGAGAATGGAAATCAGCATAACCTTCTTCATGAGGCATAGTCCATTCCTTTATATCGTCAAATCGTATCATTTTTGTGTAGCATACGTCATAATCCATATGTGTGTTTAGCACATTCACCTGTTTTTCAACCTTATCAGGCATCCAAATATCATCATCATCACAAAAAGCAACATATTCACCTTTTGCATGGCTAATTCCTGTATTTCTTGGGGAAGCGGGGGTTCCTGAGTTAGGCTGTTGATAATATTCGATTCTATTATCGTTTAAGCTATCCACTGCTTCTTTATTTTTTTGATTTGGTCCATTTGATACAACGATAATTTGCAAACACCGATACGTTTGAGAACAAATAGAATCAAGCGTCCTTTTTAAGAATTCTGGTCTATTATGAGTTGGTATTACGACTGTCACTAATGGCGAATTGTTAAGATTATTCATAATCTCATTCCTTTAGTATTGAGGATCTCACTGATAAAGAAATCCAATATGCTATATTTCCAATTTCTCATAAGCCAATTTCTACTACTGCATTCAACTAATGTAAATCTGATACTAGTCAATTTTCAATTTCCCAATCATACTCTATCGCACTGGGTGGTTTCCTTTCAGATTCAGCAGGATCATGTTTAATATTTGCAATGTTTAAAATAATAGCTTCGTCACTAGAAATATTTTTAAAGCCAAACCAGACACCTGGCTCAATTGTAAGACGAAAATAGTGGGCTCTTGATAATATCACTTCATCAATAAAGCGCATTTTACCTTCATTTTCTTTAAAAAGTACAAATTTAACGACACCTTTAGGAACAAGCAGGTTAGATGTCATATCTTTATGTAATTTCCATGCCTTTATAGCACCAGGATTAACTAAAGAAAAATAGGCTTCTCCAAAACCAGCAAAACCATTTTCATTTGATTTAATTCCAGACAGCACATCGCCATTATCTGTAGGCATTATGGAGGCTTTATTAATTTGATATAAATTTCCACAATCCATTAACTGCTCACCCATTAGATATCTTTTTCATAAAATTAACGATTTGATCCTGGGTTGTTTTGATAGGATCACAATTTGTTAAATGATTTTTATACCATGCTTTAGTTACTGCTATGGTATCATAAAAATTATAATTCGGTCTCCAGTTAAGTAAGGCTGTTGCCTTATCAATTGACAAGTGTAACAAAGTAGACTCATATGGCTTTGACTCACTCTCATCCACAACAATGGTTATGTCAGAAAAATCCACTATAAACTCTTTCGTCAGTTCATATACTGTTTTCATAGACTGATTTGTGGGCCCAAAATTCCAAGCCTCCCCATTATGAATGGTTGGATTTTCATATAAATGCTTTGCAAGAATTAAATAACCATGTAAAGGATCTAAAACATGTTGCCATGGCCTGGTTGAATTTGGATGTCTTAAGACAATATTTTTCTCTGCTTCAATTGACCTAACAATATCAGGAATAATTCTATTCAGTGAATAATCGCCTCCACCAATTACATTTCCAGCTCGAGCGGAACCACAACCAAAATTTTCCCTGTGTTTAAAATAAGACAAATAATAACTTTTAAAAACATGCTCAGCACATGCTTTAGATGCGCTATACGGATCAGCTCCTCCCAATGGGTCCGATTCTCGATACCCCCAAATCCATTCACTATTCCAATAACATTTATCAGACGTTATATACACCAAACTTTTGACTGATTGACAATCTTTAATAGATTCTAGAAGATTGACAGCACCCATTACATTTGTGCTAAATGTTTGATGAGGCTCGTCGTATGATTTATGAACAAGCGCTTGCGCTGCTAGATGAAAAACAATATCCGGTTTAACATCCTGAATATAGTTATAAATCTTATCTTTGTTTTGAATATCATCTATGTGTGAATGTATGAGACTATCTAATTGTAGCTTTTCAAACAAGGAATTCGACTCGGGCTTAAGAGCATATCCATACACATCAGCACCTAAAATGTTTAACCAATTGGATAGCCATGACCCCTTAAAGCCTGTATGTCCAGTAATTAATACTTTCTTCCCTTTATAAAAATTAGAAAGAAAATTATTCATATCCATACCTTCCATGGAGCTTCTCCCGAATTCCATAATTCATTTAATAATTGATACTCTCTGGAAGTATCCATTGGATGCCAAAAACCGTCATGTTTGAAAACCATAAGTTCACCATCTCGTGTTATTTTTTCTATTGGCTCACGTTCAAAAATCAAATCTTCATTAGAATTTAAATATTTAAATATTTTAGATGAACAAATAAAGAACCCTCCAGATATCCATCCTCCAGAAGCTTGTGGCTTTTCATTAAAACCAACAACCCGATCATTATCTATCTCCAGCTCCCCAAATCGGCCTGGTGGTCGCACCCCTGTTACAGTCATCAGTCGACCATGTGATTTATGAAATTTAACTAATTCATGAATATCAAGATTTGCTATTCCATCGCCATACGTAAGAGCAAAATATTCCTCACTTTCCAAGTATTTTTTAACTCTATATACCCTTGCTCCAGTATTAGAGTTTAACCCTGTTTCAGCGAAAGTAATTTTCCACTTCTCAAAGTCAGGATTCCCTAAGGATTCTACTTGATTTCTTTCTAAATCTAATAAAAAGTCAGATTTTAAATTACGGTAATTAAGAAAGTAGTTTTTAATCACATGACTCTTATATCCAAGACATAACAAAAAATCATTAAAGCCATAGTGAGAATATAATTTCATAATATGCCAAAGAATAGGATAATTCCCAATTGTGATCATGGGCTTTGGGATATCCTCTGAAACGTCTCTTATTCGAGTGCCAAAACCACCTGAAAGAATAGCTATTTTCATAAGCTAAATTCCTTATTTAATATTTCGAAAATTCCGAATAAACTACGGTTGGTAATTTATTGAACATAGATAGCACTTTTAGCCCATAATTAACTTAAACATTGCAGTTTCTGTTTATCTGCTATAAAGAAACTATCTCTTGCCTGATTATAAATATAATCAGAATAATCTTGGTAATTGAGTTTATCATAAAGAACTCGCTTTATTACTAATTCTCCCTCACTAACTCCACGAAAGCTTTTTACTTTGAAGTGCGCGCGATTTAAATCTGGAATACCTTCACAACTAACAAAAATAATGGGAATTCCTCTAAGAGCTGCCTCAAAACAAACACTTGAAGAGTTATAAAGAACTAACCATGCTTCAGAAAGATAATTAACAAGGGGACCATCCACGACTTCAACATGCGCATGATTAAGACATAGATGCTTTATTTGCTCGACTATGTTTGGAGACAGCATTGGATGATAATTAATCATCAAGTTCAAATTCAATCGTTTAGTGACATCGATAGATTTTATTGTCAATTGCAATGCTTCACATGGCTCAAGAAATAAGGAACAAATGACTAAATTTGTGTTGTTAATTTTGTATTTTGGGGCAGACGCTTTGATTAGATTGCTATATCTGTAACTACCCAATTTTAGTGTTTTTATCCCTTGCCGACTAATTAATTCATCACTAAAATAATCGCTTGTTAAAATTCTAGTAGGAAACAATCCTTTGCTAATTATTTTCTTAGAAAAGTAACCTATGAATAGGTTTTTAGGCAGAGGAAAAGTCTGATACCCATAGAGTTGTATATCCGATTTCAAATTTCTCATTACTTGCAAAAGAGTCCTTTCCCAAGGTTGGTTCTCGAATGGATAAAAGAATTGAATATCACCTGGGATCAGATTTTTTAATCTTTTAAAAGTTTGTAAATAAGTAATAGTTGAGAATAGTTTACCCAACCAGAAATCTTCTCGTAAACTTTTTTTTATAATTGGGGTGAAATCAACGCCATCAAATATAAAGTCGCTACCAGTAGGAATCAAAATACGGAATGACTTGAAAACTGAAATTAGAATATCCCAATATTTGGTATAAGCAAATAAGGGTGTTACCTTTATCTTCAACCCATTGATGAGTTTAATAATTTCCTTTAATTGGCTTACACCTTCTAAGGACAAGGATATAATACTAACTTCATCATAACTGCTTGGCATGTCACCAAAATACGGATTATTTTTAAGTAGCTGTAATTCATTAATATTTGGATTATTAATCCATGATATGAATATGGTATTATTTATTTTTGGTGTATGCTTGGTAAAGCGCTTCGTTATATAAACTGCATTTATTTTATTAAAAAAAACACGAATCAACGATTTCACTCTACGTATAAAGCTAATTAATAGTTTTGTTATTGATGGTTTATATTCAGTTCTAATTGAATTGCTATGTAAAAACTTAACGTAAATTTCTTTTTCATCATAACTATCAACTAGTAACAACTTATCGCCTTGAGATTGTCCTATTAACTTTATCAAAATATAAGCATTTAAAATTCTATCACAAGCCGAAGTTAAGTACCGGTTTGCTGTAAAAGTATGACTTAAGGCAATTAAATCCGAGCTTATGTATCGATCCAAATTGATGATAAACTCTTTGAGCAACTCTATGTATTCATTATGATAATAGGATATATCAATAAGATCATTTACCTTTAACTGACATTGCAGGTAATTAGTCCCAATGTAATACTTGTTGTGAAAGCGTGAATGAAGTTGATTGTTGAATTCTTTAAATAATAGGACTTTCATTTTCTTTAATTCGTTTCTCTGCCCACGATAGAAAAATTCTTAATCCTTCAGATAGCCCTGTTGATGAATATTCTCCAAAATAAGAATGCAGTTTTGTTAAATCAGCGTGAATTCCAAATTGATCACCGGGAGTGCTTTCACTAACATACCAACTTATAGTGGGCATAAACACTTTCATTTTTTCCAACAGTTGAGTTACCGTTGTTTTACTACCACTTGCAAGATTAAAGATTTGATTATTTGCCTTATCATTAATTACTGCTTGTAACCAAATTTTAACAACATCATCAATATAAATAAAATCTCTAAATCTATCCAAACTTCCCTTAACAAGGACTTTGTTATGCTTAACTGCACTGGCTGCGTATATACTCACCATGCCCTGGCGTGAGTTTTCCAAATCCTGCCCCGGCCCATAGACATTGAACATACGAAACGCTATATACGGGAGTTGATGTTGATAGATTTTCAAATACATTTCTGAGGAAAGCTTGCTTGTTCCATAACAAGACAAAGGATTACATGGCGTTTCTTCATCTACAGGATAATCAGCAGTAGCACCATAAACAGACATTGAGCTAGCATAAATTATTTTTTTAATATTATTTCTAATACCGTAATTGATTAAGTTTAATGTCGAAATTGTATTTCTTTTTAAATCTGACACAGGGTCATCGAAACTGATTTCTCCTGAAGATTGTCCTGCCAGGTGGAGGATCACATCGATGTCTGAAGGAAGGTTTATAAAGGCGTCCGTGTTAGCTAAATCAAATTGAAAAAATTGACACTTGTCTGGAACGTTTAAAAGATTACCATTCGATAAATCATCAACTCCAACAACCTCAAAACCATTTCTTATTGCAGCAAGAGCTAGCTTAGATCCTATAAATCCAGCAACTCCGGTAATCAATAACTTCATTTTACAATAACCGCCCCGCCAAATGGAAAATACATAAAAAATTTGCAGTCAATTTTTGTTAAGTATTCATCGACAGCGCGTTTAGCGCCGGGAAACTGACTAAAACCATAATCATCCAGAAAAATTATGCCCCCCGGAGATAGTCTTGGATAAAAAAACTCTAACGAATCTTTAATAGGATGATAGAGATCGACATCGATATTTACAAACATAAACTGCTCGTCCTCTATTTCATGGAACCGCTCTGGTATCCATCCTTTATAGTACTCAATAAAATCAAACTCTTTTAAGTTGTTTTTCACGAGCTGTAAGCTTGCTGCAAATTGCTTTTTCAAGGTACTAATTTCATTTATTGCTAAATTTTTAATCTCATTTTCATCTTCACTCTTTATATCTGATAGACCTTCAAATGAATCAAATATGAAAAATTTGTTTCCAATATTCCTATTTTTCAAAATTGTCGCTATTGCGTAAGCAGACTGGCCTTTAAAACATCCGCATTCTACTATTTGACCGGGAACATTTTTATCTAACACCGTATTTAACAGTTGAAATATGGTATAGTGCCTCATCCTTTTTGAGGCACTGTCTTGAGCATACTGCTCCGTTGCTGCTAATGCCTTCTCATAAATATTTTTTTCTGAATAATTTTTATTGTAGAGGCTAAAAAGACTATAATCTATTAAATCAATGTTGTTGGGCTTTGATTTTATTAAATTGCGTAGACTTACGTGATAATTTAAAGATTTTTTAGATAGCAAGCCATACAATGAATCACTAATTATATTAGCAACCTTCTCTTTTAAAGTCATATTAGTGTATCCTTTTTATTTTTAAAATAAGCGTATCACAAAAACCACTTTTTATCAGAGTTTCTTTATATAAACTATCAAGCTTATCGCCAAAAATATGGCTAAATTGGTTCATACCGCCTGGTTTGTTGTCTCTTGCCCATACCAAGTGATTTGATAAATCATACCTCTGATCCCTAAATATATTAAATTCAATCCCAGGAATCCGTCCTAATAAATATTGAACAGATTTTTCAGTAAAATACCAATGATGGGCAATAGACCAATAAAATCGCTCAAAAGAATTGATGTCATAAATTGTGGCTAAAGGATCATTTGCATTTGGAATTTCAATAATTAATAGACCATCATCTTTAAGTAATTTTATTGAATCTTGAATGAATTTAATGGGCTGGCGTATATGTTCCATTACAAAAAAATTCATGATGATATCAAATTGAATATCAATCTCAGTAATGTTCTCATAAATATGAACACCTTTATTTCTGACAAAATCTGAAAATACACCTGATGGTTCGACCCCATAACAATCGAATCCCATTTCAAGTAACGGCAGCAACATGAAACCTGAGGAACAACCTAATTCTAAGACTTGACCTGGTTTGCTAAGATGGTTTTTAAGATAGGCCCATCTTCTTTCGTATTGCTTAGTATTGGCTTTTATATGCTCTTCGGGGCCATGCCAACCTGCGTTAAAACCCGAGCGTGAAGACATAAATCCTTCAAATTCTTTGGCATAAAATTGTTGTTCTTTTTCAATACTCAATTGTGGGTATAAATAAATCACATCACATGTTTCACATTGATAAAAGGCATGCTTATTCTCTTCGTCTCCATAAACATGCTTTGTAACAACATTTTGATGTTGTGCTTCTGATGAACATAATGGACATGTTGATGGAATCGCCATGTTAACTCCTAATCGTTGTTTATATGCTTAATGATTTCATCATAAAAGTTTGATGCTAATAATTCCATGCCTTTTTCAGTAGGGTGCACCTCATCAATGAAGTGTTCATCATCATAGGTAAATAGCCCTGCATTATCTACTATAGGAATTGAGTTTTTTTTAGCTAGCTCTTTTATTATTTCATTCTCTTGGGCGACAATACTTTTAAATTTTTGATGTATTGTACTTTCCTTAATTTCATCATATAGATGGTAACAATAAGTTGAGAGTATTAATTTAATATCTCGACCTTTGCATACCGAGATTAGTGTTTCAAGATTACGTTTGAAAACTTCAAGCCCTTCTGGCGATTTATCTTTATTAATTGACGGCTGAACATTTATCATATTCACTAAATCCGTTTTAACATTACCATAAACCAAATATTCGCCCTTCAAGTATTTAATCAATGAGGATCGGAAAGTAGGGAACCATTTAGCAATTGTCGTTTTTATCGGATAATTTGAATGAATAGATTTTCGAAAATGAGAGAAATCTCTCTCAAACCCCTCCGTTAAATAGCCTCTTATATTAACAAAAGCATGATAAAATATTACCATATCTGGGTCAGTATCTATGGTATCGATTAAAAATTTAATCAAAATTTCATTTGAATTATACCCCCCCATTCCACAATTGTTTACTTCTATATTTTTATTCAATTGCCTTAACATTGTTTCAAGCGACAAGGGGTAACTTACAAAGCCATCATTGTTTGTCCTTACATAATTTGCTGTCGTTGAATCACCGAGACACAATATCCGATAAACGTCCATTGGTTTAGGTATTAATACCTCTCTTCCACCATCTGGGCCATTAACATGTCTTATGTTATTCGTTTTTAGCTCTCCATACATAAAGCCTTGCCTATCTTCAGAATAAATTTTCCTGCTTGGAGGTATGTATTTTTTTTTATATACCCAGGGGAGATATGGATGGCTCTCAATCGGTAAATCTCGACTTGAAATCCTAAAATCTTTAGGAAGAGGTTTACGATTATAAAAATAATATAGGCCACGAAACATAAGCTCATAAACCATAGCAATCAAGAAAATAATGAGAAAATTCTTAAAAGAGGGGCCCCAAAATATTAAAAAAAAGATGATTGCAAGTATTAGAAGGAAAGTATAAAAGCCATAGGTATTTTTATTTGGCTTTGTAAGTAGTAAAACTATTCTTTTAATGCTATTTGAATTTTGAATACCCTTATTTTTCATACTTAGTCCTCAAAACCATATTATAGAACTATTTTTGTTTAATTCGGGGACTACGCATTTATTATAATTTCTAGGCTTGCTACATAAAATATAGTTATGACTAACCTTTGAGAGAATATCTAGTCCTAGGCTAATTCTAGGTCCTTTAACGTCAGAACAAAATAAAGATTCCTTTGAAATACGCCATACTTCTTTTTCTTGTGGAAATAATGACGCGACATGACCGTCTTCACCCATGCTAAGCAAAGAACATGTAATCGGCATTTTTATTTGTTTTAAGGATAGGGTAAGTTCATTCTTTGCATCCATTGGCGATTTATGTTCTGTTTTCAATGAAATATAATTAGGCTTTATGTCCAATTTACTTATAAATTTTTCAAAAAGCTGCTTTTCATTACTATCATTAGAACTGATTTCTACCCAGCGCTCATCGCTCAAAATAACGGTAATCTTTGACCAATCAACATTAATATCAGAAAGCTTACTAAAAAAATGGCGTATAGTGCTCCCACCTGTCACTATGAAACTTGCATTTCCATTAGCACTAATGTCACTTTTAAGTAAGTTCTCTATTTTTTCTGAAACAAACTGACTTGCTTGCTTAATACTTCTAAATCTATTTACTTGCATTGAATCTCTGTAAAATTGTTTATTGTGGGGTTATCACCGAAATCTTCAATTTTGTTTGGTACAATGCGGCCTAAGAAAGGCATGTTTAGTGCGATAGCAGATTCAAGATCACTTTTACTATCCCCTATTAACAAGCATTTAGCTGCTTTCAAACTAAATCGTGATAATAAATCAGCACCGGATTCTACTTTAGATTTTGGTGCTCCTATAACCTGATTAAAATAGTGAGATAATAATCTCTTTTCAACAATATCAATTAACTCTTGGTGAGGTGTTGCAGAGATTAAAAAACATAGCCTATCCATAGAGATTAGTGTTTCCAAAAAAGAAATGACGCCCTCAACTAGTGGAACCGATAAAATTTTGTCAAAAACACACTCACTATAAATTTCGGACAACTTATCATTATCTATATCAAGATTAAATTTCTCTTTAACCTTTTCAAATTTCAAATGACGGTTAATGCCTTGATTATGGAGATGATAGTCTCTGGAAAAAGAAGCCACTTCATTTCCAAATGGTAGATATACCTCATAGAATGCATCTGTTTTGATTTCAGTTGACTCGATGATGACCCCATCAAAATCAAAGAAAAAGGCATCAATACTCTTCAGTTTTATATTCAGCATAAATATCTTCCATACAACTTAATAGTCCTTGCCCTAATTCCATGTATTGGTTACTCACTAATTTTTTTGATATTTTCGGCTTGAAAACATAAGGGGTAAATTGATAATGGCCGTGTAATCGACTTGTTTCATTAGCGGTATTCTCAACCTTGATGTCTCCACCTAACATTTCACACACCATATTGACAAGTTCACCACGAGTAATTGATTGGTATCCTGTGAGCATGACATGTGTGTTGATATAATCGTTACTTAGCACATCAACGCTCATTCTCGCTGCATCGAAAACATGTATATAATCTCGTTTATCATCACTCCCATAGGCTATTTTTATTTCTTTATTGACAATTGCTTGTTTTAAAATTCGATGAATTAAATTTCTATCATCAGCTCTAGGACCGTAAAGTGAACCATATCTCAACACGGTATAATCAATACCAAAATTCTTTTGGTACTCTTCGATGATAATTTCGCACGCTTGTTTGCTGGCTCGATAAAAACCGCCAACATCAGAATATACATAGACTGTCGATGCAAAAATAAATCTTTCAATATTTACCTCTTTACATCCTTCTAATACATTTATTGTACCTTGAATATTAAGTACCAATGTTTCTTTAGGTTGTTGGAAACCAACTTCTATGTCAGCTTGACCAGCAAGATGGAACACATAGTCTTTATTCAAAATATTGTCTTTAACAGATTTGGCATCGAGAATATCACCTTGAACGAAATGCTGACTTTGCTGCAAATAACTAGGCCTTTTAAGATCATAGATTGTTGTTTCTATCCCGGCGGCAGTGAGTGCATCTGCAACATGTCCTCCGACAAAACCTGCACCGCCGAAAACAATAGCTTTTTTCATAAACACTTCTCTAGATAAAATTCAAACCCACTCAGAGGTCTCACCAAGGGTTTACCTTCACAAAAATTGATTACATCATCTGCAACTTGATCTTCCATTAATTGTCTAACTTCATGCGTCAACGATCCAATATGACTTGATAATAAGCAATTTTCAAGTGTAATTAAGTTTCCTGTATAAGGTTCTTGTTCATATACATCAATTGCTGCAGCAGCTATTTTATTTTCTTTTAGAACATGGAATAGGGCATTTTCATCAACAATTCCTCCTCGAGAAGTATTGATCAAATATGAATCCGGTCTCATCATATTTAATAGTCCTCTATTAAATAAACCATGGGTAGATTCATTTAATGGCAGGTGGAGTGATATAATTGAACACTCTCTTACAAGTTCTGTTAAGTCAAGTCTTTCAATTCCTTCGATATACTCAACGTTTGGGTCGTAAAATGAAATCTTAATTCCAGGAGCAATTTGCCGTAGTAATTTAATTAAAGAACCACCTATTGTACCAGCTCCAACGATGCCAACATGATGGTTAGAAAGCATACTCCCCATCGGTTTTAGCCATTTACCCTGACGCATTGCTCTATCTACAATATGTTGATTTTTTATTAAATTTAGCATCAACCCTAATGTAAATTCAGGGATAGCCTGACCAGGTGCAGTTGGTGTATAACAAACATTAATTTTATGTTGAGCTACAGCTTTTAAATCTAAATTATCAACACCTACTCCTACTCGAGCAATGAGTTTTAATTTATTCGCGTGTGCTATGACATTTTCTGAAATTCTCTCAGTACCAGCAATCAAGACATCAACATCATTAATTTCATTTAAAAAACGTATCTCATCAAAACGAATTCCCGAGTCATTTAGTTTAACGTGAGCAATTTTATTTAATGTAACCAATGCATTAGGTGATGCATTACCAAATCCCACGTTAGAAATTAAAATATTAAGCATATAGCTCTACCAACTGGTCTTGTCTAAGCACCATTTCTGCACGTTCCAAATCAGCAGGCACATCCACTGCAATTGTTTCCATTTGAGTGTGGACAACTCTTAGTGGTAAGTTATGTTCAAGCACTCTTAACATGTCTATTGATTCAACTTTTTCTAGAGGAGTTTGTGGTAATAAGCTAAACTCTCTCAAAAATTTACGAGAAAATCCGATTACACCTGTTTGTTGGTAAGCAACAGCATTATTATCACGAAAAGTCGAAGGTATGGCTGCTCTAGAAAAATACAACGCCCTATTTTCAGGGGTTGATACTACTTTTACCACATTAGGATCTAAGTGGTCTTTGCTAGAATATAAACGAGATAATAAATTGGTTACCGTTGCAGCATTTTGCTTATAATCCTCGATTACAGTATCAAGCATATCGGGAGTCACTAATATCTCGTCACCTTGAACCATCAATATGAAATCATCCGGTTGAAAATCAATTCCTAGGTTATCAATCGCCTCGCTTACTCTATCTGTACAACGCTCATGGCTCTCGCTAGTCATGATAGAATCGATGCCATATTGCTGACATACTTCCTGGATTTCTTCATCACAAGTAGCAACGATGACTTTATTAATTTGATTAGACAAAAGGCAGCGCTTAGCAATATGTATAATCATTGGTAAGCCGCATGCGGGTTGCAGAGGTTTTCCTGGGAAGCGGGAAGACCCCATTCTAGCTGGAATGACACATACAATTTGCATAATTAAATACCGTTTTTTAGTTTATTTGTAGATAGTTAAACAATTTCACACTCATAATCTGATCATATTAACTAATTTTTATCTCCGTGCAACATTTTATAGTTTGATTACTTTTCCAATTCCTTGTAGGGCGCTTCTCATTGCAATAATATCCGTTCCATAAGCTATAAAATTGTATCCCTCGTTTATACGCTTTTTCAATTGTTCTTCATCCGTTGCCACCTGATGATACCCAAGCAATTTTTTTTTATTTTTCGCGCTTTTGCATATAGTGGCACAGATCTGTATGAATTCTTCATTATCAAATTTACCTGGACAATTCAAATCTGCCGATAAATCATATGGGCCAATCATAATGCCATCAATGAATGGGGAATCTAAAATATCATTGCAATTCATTGCGCCCATCCTAGTTTCAATTTGCGCAATCAAAATAGGCTGAAAGTCATCTACGTATTCTTTTAATGTTGCTCCCCACTTATTTGCTCGAACAAGACCTAATCCTCTTTTGCCTTTTGGAGGAAAATAACAATGTTTTGCAAATGCATCAAATGATTCACGATTTTCTACCACAGGGACAATTAGCCCTTTTGCCCCAGCATCTAGATATCTTCTTGCCGAATAGGGACAAGCTTTGTCTAATCGAACCATTGGTTTGCACCCTTGGTTATCTGCAGCAATAAAACAATGTTCAGCTTCTTGGAAAGTTATCGATGAATGCTCAACATCAATCACCAACCAATCAAATCCAAGACTGGCCATTGCTTCTGTAACCTGCGGGTTCGGTAGTTGTTGCCATGCTGCCAAATTAACAGTTCTTTCCATCGCTTCCTCTAATAGTTACTTTTGTTTGATTGCCAATTACTAAAATTGTAAAATGCTATGTTCGTGGAAAGTTAAAATAAATAATTTTTCAAGATTACCCTAAGCTTATCCAAAATACATTAATTCAAATAAGAAATATAATTTACAAACTCCATATTTTAGGTACCCAACTTAATAGGGGGTATTTTTTTGTTACCCCATAGTTTTTGAGAAACTCCTTTCTTAGCTCAACATTTTTACGGCTATGCCACCAAGTACGAATATTATGTATGTTTGTATTAATAAATTCTGCAGCTTGCTTGGGAGTATCATGAATGACACCAAGGTCTTTAAATGCTGATATGTATTTTTCTATTTTCTCATTGAACATATAATCGTGCTCACCTAAATATAAAACTACAGGTGTATTAGATACTAAGCACTCAAAAAAAGGCGTGCCATAGTAATCTAGTACAACCAACCTAGAACCGAACGCGGCTGTCATTAAGTGGCCATCTTGTGTTTTCAAATGAAAACCTTTAGCAACGATATATTTTAAATCACAAAGATCGTTTTCATGTTTGGTAGGCATTTCTCGATAACGTATATGCCCCAACAATTTTGAATCCAATTTATTAAAAAATTGAATTTTCTTTTTTCTATACAAGACTGCATTCTGAGGCTCTAATCCACATACTCCATCATAGCTTGAGTATGTTGGAGCACCTACAAATAATATATTATCTGATAATTGTTTGTGCTTATTTCGTATTCTACTTAGTGCTAGTGATGGTAAAGGAATAATTTTAGCCGGATAAGAATATTTCTGAAACCCATCCCAACCCCATGATATAAAATAACTCGACTGAAATTCAATATATAAAGATACCCAATGATTTTCTAAGCTTTCATATATGGCGCCATGTTGCACATGTGCTAATTTACCACCCAGGGAAAGCCAATATGAGTGAAAAAGTCTAAGTTCATCTTGATGTAAGCCTATCTTATCAAAAAGCAAGGAATTTTTGATTTTTTTATGGTTATTAAGGAGTTGTAACACTTTATTTTTCAGTGATAGCAACCCCGTAGACATCGAAACAGGTAGCGACTCAAAAAAAACATCAACTACATGATCTATCAGATCATCAGATATAGCAATTTTATCTACATTATTTATAAGAGGTACTTTTTTGCTGTTTGCAACATCATTACTTTTCTTCAATTTTGTTTTAAGAAAATTGATTATATAAAGAATTAATTTTTGCTTTCTCCCCAATCCATATATTCGTTGAAAGTTCCCCTTAAATGGAGCCATATCTTTGACATTTAATTCTTCATGACATCGCTGCTCAGTGCCCGAATTATTGTCCTTATAAAATGATATGTTTTTGTAGTCTAAGAATTGAAAAACTTTATAGTTAAGCCAAGTCTGAAATTTTTTTTTGTAAAAATAGCATTCATCATTAGCGCAATATTTTACTTTTTCGGGAATGCGTATTTGAAACTCGCTGTCAGATTTGTTTTCCATAAATTTTTTAATGTACATCATTCGTCCATAAAAAAACAAAGCACTTCTTGCTATATGGGGTCTTAAAAAGTGACATACTTCTTCGTCGCTAAGTTCAAATAGACAGTTGCCGTAAGTATTTCGAAATTTACTTATAACTTTCCCTTCTACCCTTGAAAAAAGATTTAGACAATAATTAAATCCTTCCTTTCTCTTTTCGAGACTTTCAAAGATTATTGGGAATTCATATTTTTCATCCCAATCCGGAACCAAATCCTCTTCATTTACGAAGCACCAGGGGCCCAATGGTATTTGGTTTGTATTTGGTTTATTTTCAAAATTATCTAAGATAATCTCATACATACTAATAACCCCTGGATTTGATTCTATTTTGGTTTATAAAGCTTACTAATAACAACATAATTGAATTATGGAGATTGATCTCTAAACACGTTTCTTCTTAACTAATGCTGGTGAGCCGACAGCAATTGAATATGCAGGTATTTCATTTAACACAACCGAATTAGCTCCTATAATTACTCCCTCACCAATTCTTGCGCCTGGTAGAATGTTAACACTTCCTCCAATCCAAACATCATCGCCAACGTTTACAGCAGAATAATTATGGGCCTGTTCTTTTATCAACTTTCCAAGTTTAAATCCATGGTTGGAACTTTGTATATAACAAAACCCAGCAATTAAACAATTCCTACCAACTGTGATATCATCACCAGCATTAATCACTGAGAAACAACCTAATGAAGAACCATCCCCGATTTTTAATTCGGCTTGATTGGCGGCAACAAAACGGCAGTCACGATCAATCTTCACATTATTCCCAATAATTATGCGGCCTCTTTCCCTATTTCTGATATCAATATCACCAATTATGCTCACATTATCACCAATTTCTACATCCTTAGCATACCCATTTAATTTCAAATATGGAATTCCTTCTATATAAAAACCTTGCCCAACTTTTATACCTTTAAAGCGCAATAATTGTCGAATAAACCAGCTCCATGGAATATAGACTTTCCTAGAAAAAATTAGTGCTATTAGTTTTAACATAAATTAACCAGATGCAAGTTATCTAAAAAGATTAGGCAAAACTCCCTCATTACATAGAAATGTAGTTAATGATGACAGCCTCATCATCACTTAGACCACACATTTAACAGCACTCTTTGGAATTAGGAAACCTTTGTTTATGTTGCGATTGATTTGATATCCTATTAAATCCTCAACTTCTTCTGATGAAAATTCTATTGCAGGTCGCGCATACATTATGTCACTTTTTGAAATAATATCGCCCTTGCGTAAATTTCTTGCGGCCACAATGCCTTTTCTTATTAGTTTAATTGTATCCATTTCACATTTTTGAACAAATTTGTCGTAAACGCCTAAAGATTTCTCAACTTCTTTTGCCATTGATATAAATGTTATAAGATCGGTTGGATCAAATGATAATGAATGATCTCTAAATTCACGACCTTCTTTACAGTCGGTGAAGTGGACTTCTATGACTTTTGCACCTAGGGCAACAGCAGCTAACGAAGCATGAAGATTTTTAACATGGTTAGAATAACCAATTTCTAATCCAAATAATTCTTTTAAATATGGAATTGAACGTATGTTGGCTTCTTCAATTGGTGTTGGGTAAGCCGACACACAATGCATCAATATAAGGGAATCCAATAGCTTGGATGGACCAACAATTTCTTCAACCCATGAAATTGCTTGTCTTATCTCTTTTATGGTTGCTGCCCCTGTCGAAATAAGAAGTTTTTTACCGGTTTTTGCCGCTTCTTGAATTACTGGTTTAAAAGTAATATCACCACTTGCAATTTTAATAGCTGGACATAAAGGAGCTAATATTTCAACCCAATCCTCAGTCACAGGCGTAGACATAAATCCAACACCTAGCTTTTGACAAAGTTGAAACAAAACCAAGAAATCATTTTTAGAAAGAGCAAACTTTTCTACTCTCTTTCGCCGCTCTTCATCATGAGCAGCAATGAAACGATCTGTTGTATAGCTTTGAAATTTTACAATATTTGCACCTGCTTCAGCAGCAAGTTTTGTCAATTCAATCGCTTTGTCTATACTGCCTTCATGGTTTACACCTACTTCAGCTATTATCGTTAACTCATTAAATAAATCTGTCATTGATCATCCTACATGCTTATGTAAAACATAACTTGCATTTTCTAATACAAAACCATTTTTTTGGTACAAACCTACTGAATTTCTATTTTCAAGCTGTGTCCCAGCCACAAGCATCCCAACTTGCTCGTTAGCAAATGCTATTAGTTTTGAGGCAATACCTTGGCGTGCGTGGCTTGATTTAACACCAATCAAATCTATTACATTATCAATTAGCAAAATAAATCCATTAATTATGCCCTCATCTTTTGAAACAAACATGCAAGTTCCTCGCAATCCATTAAAATAATTGGATACCCATTCGGCTTTTATTTTATGAGCTATTATTTTTGAGATTTTTGAGTCTTTATGAAATCTTGAAAACGTAAATACCTCATTTGCAATTGCAATTACTTGTTCTTTATCTGCCTGTTGAGCCAATTCTATTTCAAAAGAATTGTGATATGTTTTAGTCGGCGGACTGATCTGCTTAAATTGAGCTAAGATTTCAATAATATTGAACCCATTATTGATTAACTGATTAACTACCCGTGTATTCTCAAGTGATATTTTAGTACTAATAATCCCATCAGGAAATAGAGTCACGTCCCAAGGTTCAACTAGCCGATAAGCATTTTTATTTATGATACTAGATAGCCACTCATCTTTATGCAGCATGCTTATAATCCATCAGACTAGTATACCATTTGATATAATCTGCATATCCTTTTTCCAGAGGATACATAGGAGAATATCCAATCAATTGCTTGGCTTTATCGATACATAACGTTCCTCTATCTGGAGTTAAACTATCTTTTGGTTGATATTCAACACTAATCGCTGGGAAGTTCTGTTGAACAATTTCAGCCATTTCTCTGATTTCTCGTCCTTCACCATAGGTAATATTAAAAGTTTCATTACGAGATTTCGGATTTTCAATGATTTTTACGATACCTTGGATTAAGTCTTGGATATAAGTAAAATCAAGCCTATCTTTACCATTCCCATGTACAATAACATTTTTACCTTGCACCGCATTTTCAAGAAAAATTTGCCCCACGCGTCGACTAACACAACGCTCACCGTATAGAGCCGACGGTCTCACAATTGTATAAGGCATCTCAAAAACTTGATTGTATGCAATTACCAACTTTTCACCCGCATATTTAAGTGCACCATAAATTCCTAATGGATTGCAAGGCGTATCTTCAGTTACCGCAATGCTATCAAAGTGACCATATACCATGCTTGAGGATAGATAAATGAAATGGCTGACACTGTTTCTGCTCGCATCGAGCGCATTTTCAAGTGTTCTTAAACTATGATCGAATGTGCTATAAGGATCCTTATTTGACTTGTTTGCATGAGAAACTGCTGCTAAATGTATAACCACCTCTGGATTGATGTCACTTAAAATACGACTCATTGCATGGTAGTCTCTAGCATCTTGTAGATGCAACGAAATTCCAGCGTTTCTTAATAGATCCAGCCTTTGATTGATAATTTTTATATATAAATCTCTATGCAAAATTTCATCGCCAGCTCTACCAAAAGCATAGAGATTATTAACTTGAAGGCTGTCAATTATATCTATTTTCGCCCCCAACTTACTTAATGCAAGAGCAAGATTGTGTCCTATGAATCCGCCACCGCCTATTAATGTTATTTTCTTATCTGTAAGCATGTTCATATTCTACCTCTCTAAATTATACAAATATCTCTTTAAACGCTGAATATATTAACTCCATTTCCTTAAGACCTAAATGAGGTCCTACAGGTAGAGCAATTGAACCATCGCTAATGATAGCAGCATTGACAAATTCTTGTGAATCTATTTTATATTTCCGAGCATAATAGTCCATTCTTGGAACGGGTTTCGGGTAATATACGCTGCAACCAATTCCTCTTTCTTTAAGTTCCAATATTATTTCATTTCGCTTATCTCGTAATTTCTCTGATAAGATAGCAATTAAGCAATAGTGGCTATTGACACAATCTTCACTTTTGCTATCAAGGATAATATCAAATTCTGCCAAATCCTTAAGCATATTTTTCAAGGCAACAAAGTTATTCCTTCTTGTTTCTAATATTTGACCTATCTTATTTAATTGAACACAGCCAATTGCGGCTTGAATTTCACTCATCCTATAATTCAGACCAACTGAATTAACATCATATACTCCAGGCAACTTTCTCTCATTATGAGTTCTATCAACACTAAAAGCGCGGAAGTTCTCAATTGCTTTTGCCGTAGCTTCATTTTTTGAAACTAACATCCCTCCTTCTCCTGTTGTGATATGTTTAACGGGATAGAATGAATAGCAACCTGTGTCTCCCCATAGCCCTACATGCTTACCTTTATAAAATGCTCCAATAGCAAGAGCACAGTCTTCTATCACAATAAGATTATGTTTGGTCGCAATAATATTTATTCGTTCCATGTTTACCGGAATCCCAGCAAAATGAACCAAAAATATCGCCTTGGTTTTATCAGTAATTTTTCCTTCTATGATATCTATATCAATATTCCCGGTTTCAAGTTCACAATCTACAAAAACAGGGGTAGCGCCGACAAGTTCGACTGCGTGAACTGTGGCAACATGCGTTTGCGCAGGAACAATGACCTCATCTCCCGGCTTCAAGCCAAAATGGAGGGAACTCAAATGCAACGAAGCCATACAAGAGCTTGTCGTCACAGCATGACCTCCTCCGATAAAGGATTCAAATGCATGCTCAAACTCCTTGCACTTTGGTCCATGTGTTAAAACATGTCCATTCAATACATCTAAAACAGCTTGCTTTTCATCATTGTCAATTAATGGGCGTCCAAATGGTACAATTTCGTTACTGGCATTTATGCTAACATTTTCTTGTCTTGACATTATGTATACTCAATTTTCAATTTTATTTTTTTAGATAACGACTCATCTGCAGCTAAAACTACTGACATCAAGTCGAACTCCCTTTGTGCATAGCAATTATGCGTTTGATTATCAATATCTTCTAAAAACTCTCGTAAAAGTACACCCTTATGGGTTGGTTTTGGGGCAAGCTCAATGTACTCAGGAGGACTGGCCTCATTTCTTGTCCAATGGACTCTAGCACCCATATCATCATGGATAAATGTCCCTTTTGTGCCAAATATTCGTATTGCATGCTGGTGCTTATGAACACAACCAAAATTTGCAGTTATTCGAGCTACTAACCCACTCTCAAAATTAAATAACGCACTATGGAAATCATGGTACTTAAAGGACGAATTAGCTGTAACTATCTTGTTTGAATCAGAAAAAACAGTTACTGGTTTTTGATCAGTCAACCATAACATTAAATCCAAGATATGTATCCCTCCTCCTTGCATTACAGAATAATTAGGGACATCTTTTCTCCAACCATTTACAATCTTGTTAATTCTGCCATAAAGATAATCACCATCAAATGCATATATTTCTCCAAGGCTTCCATCCAAAAGCATATTTTTTAACCATATATAAAGGGGCGCTTTGCGTAATAATAAATTAGATGCAAGTCCTATATTTCTTTTACCTTTCCATATATTTGTTAAGCTTTGTAATTGCTCTTTAGTTTGGCACAAAGGTTTTTCAACAAAAACGTGTTTGTTATTACTGATTAATTCTTGAACCTGAGAATAATGATGATCGTCAAATGAAGCAACAGATGCAAAATCATAATTATTATTTTTTAATAAGTTTTCAAATGTTACTATTTTTGTATCTAGGAGGTTATGATTTTCTATAAATTGTTTCGCCTTTAACTCATCAAGTTCAACAATATGAGTAAGATTACAGCAGGGCATATCAATTATTGCCTCGGCATGCTGAGTACCAATTCCTAGTCCCACAACAACACATTTAATCATATTTTCTTATACTTTCTCAATAAACCGAAAAATTGAACTACTATGTTCTAACCGCCTTAAATCTTCTAACGTATCAACACACATATCTTCATAAGGCATTGTTAAATTTGATTCATAATACTGAACTCTTGGGAAATCAAAAGTTTTATAGAGATATGGAGTGACATGCTCTAGCTCTTCTTCGTTAAGATCAAGATGGTTAATGCTTGCGAACACTTGGCTCTTGATAATTTCTATACTTTGCCCTTTTGGAAATCTTTTTCCTTTTGTATTTGTGATCAAATCAGATTGAGACTTCGTGGCTATATCAACCATTGCCTGGATCAATTTTCTATCAATTAACGGGCTATCTGCGCAAATTCTAACAAAATAATCGCAAGGATACTTTATTAGCCCCTCTTGAAAACGTTGAAAGACATTATTCAGGCTTCCTCTATAAAAGGAATACTTTAATTTTTCTAAATAGGCTACTAATGGCTCATCTGTCTGGTCATTGCTTGTCAAGACGACCACTTCATTTATACCATTAACTTCATTAACACTTTCTAGCAGGTTTAAAATTAGAGGCTTCCCACGAAAAGGAGCTAAGATTTTGCCAGGAAATCTCGAAGAGGACATCCTAGCTTGCATAAATATGTTAATTCTCATTTTCCAAACCGAATCCCAATAATTGATAATTGTAAGTAAATATATGTGAACCCTTTATCATTGGTACTCGACTAATTTATCATATGTAACGACATTAATTATTTTACCTTTATCAAGGATGAATATCTTATCACAATTTTTTAGTGATGAAAGTCGATGGGCGATCATAATTACTGTATGATTTTTACTAACAAAATTGATTGTTTCTATTAACTTTTGCTCAGTTTCATTATCTAGCGCAGATGTTGCTTCATCAAAGACTAAAACCTCGGGGCTTGAATATAAAGCGCGTGCAATGGCAATACGTTGCCTTTCACCACCTGAAAGTCTTATACCCCTCTCACCAACTTTCGTTTCTATTCCTTCAGGCAGTTTTTTTAATAAATTACCAAGCTGAGCATAATCCACACATAAGTCTATTCTAGCTAGATCAACACTTTCATGCCCAAAAGCTATATTTGCTTTTATTGTATCATCAAGTAAATAAGTATTTTGAGGAACGTATCCAATTTTTTGATGCCATTGTTTAGAGTTCACAAAGTACTTATCATCTATAGATATATTTCCTTTGGTTGGTTTTAAAAGACCCAACAGTAAATCAATGAGAGTGGATTTACCCGAGCCAGTTTCACCAACTATCCCTATAGTTTCTCCAATATTTATTGAAAGATTAACATTAGATAAAACTTCGTTTTGTGTATTTAGATAGTTAAAGCTAACATTATCAAATCTAATGTGTTTTTCAAACTTAAAATTTTCGTTGTCTTCATACTCGACTTTATCGATTTGATTAAGATACTCAGAATGAACACGCTCAATCGCAGGAATAGTCGCTTTAAATGTGTTAACAAATGTTATAATCCGATTGAGCCCAGGCATCACTCTGAATCCAATATATAAATATCCTCCCATCAATCCGACCATTGTCATTGCACTTTCGTTTTGAATGCACATATAAACTACTGCAATAACAAATATAAGCACGAACAAACTTTCAATTACTAACCGAGGCAAAGCATTACCAATTGCTTGTAAAGACTGCATTCTCGATTTCCTTTTCGAGTGGATACTATACGATCTAATAAAGTAATCCTTTTTACCAACGAGTGTGATTTCCTTATACGCATGAAAAAATTGCAATAAAAATTGATTGCATAACATGGCAGCGTCTCTAGCTCTTTCTCCCCAACTATAAAACAAGGGCAACAGTCCCTTGGTCAATAAAAACCAAAAAGCTAAACCAAGCACCGCAAATACCATAGCCAAAGAAGGATTGATATAAATTATCATGGCAATTAAAGTGATAAAAACCACACTCTCTGATAAAAGCCCAGCAAGAGAAACCATCCCGCCAGAAAAAACGTTTTCAGCATCCCCTCCGACCACCTGCAGACCCAAAGAAGAATTTCTTGTCAAAAAATGAGCATAATCAAATGAAGCATATCGGTACAATAGTTTATTCTTAAACTCATAATTCATTCTTCGAATTTGATAGTTCTGAAAAAAAATCTCAAATGAGGCTATTAAATTTTTGAAAAGAAAAATCGCCCCAGTTAAAAGTGATATATATATTAAAACTGCACTTTGGTTAACATCTTGGGGCAAGTTTAAAAAGGTTAGAAACTTTTTCCCAAATTCCGGTTTATTCAAGACTTGAGCAAAAACAATGATGATAGAAGCTGTGGCTAACTCTAATAAAGATGAAACGAGTGCAAAAGTTGCAATCAAAAGCCATATTCTTTTTTCTTTGGGCGATAATAAATCAGTAAGTTTCTTTGTTGCTGAAATAATAGATGGAGAAGACACAAACGTAACACCTATATAATTAACTCCGTTCTGGAAAAGACAGTATATTAAGCCAAGACTAATATTGTAAAGTTAAAATCATCATATTGCTTTATAAGCATTAGATTAAATATTGCCTAACAACCTGTTGCGCTATAGCAAAAGAACATGTAAAAGCTGGGCTAACCGCATTCAAGATATGAACCGATCTGTCTTTAGCCTCAACCACAAAATCATCAACCAATGTGCATTTATTTTTATCATATAATTGAGCTCTTATGCCAGGCATCAAGTAAGAGTTTTTATTCATATCAATTTTTTTGTTCAACATAAGACTTGCATCATTTAACAACTGAGATTTGAGTATATATTTTGATTCAACTTTCAATAAATGTCTAAAGTTAAAATAATTAGAAAAAAATGCTTTTATATACCAGCTAAAAATCTCACTAAACTCTTTAAGTGTAAAATTTTTAAAGCCATGATATTGTTCACGCCAAAGCGCTGGTATAGCTGTTGGCCCAACTTTTGTTTTGCCATCTGAAGTCACGGTAAAATGTACACCAAGAAATGGATAATCAGGATCAGGAACAGGGTATATATTAGTGTTTAACTTTAGATCATGTATTAAAAGATAAAGTCCTTTAAACGGTATAATCTGATATTCGTTTTTTAGCCCATACTCATTAGCAATGGTATCAGCATATAATCCTGAACAATTAATTAATCGGCCAAATCCTATTTCCTTTTTATTATTCGTAAGTAACGAAGTTTTATTTTGCCTAAATGAAATTACCTGTTCATTAAAGATAAACGCTACCCCCTTTTCAATCAATTTTCTTTTTAAAGAGGAACAAACTAAGGAGGGGTTTACAGACGCTGTATCATGAGAAAAAATTGCCGTTTGATAGGTTTTTGCAAGGGGCTCTATCTCTTTTACTTGATTTTTATCCAATAGATCCAAATTCGCCCCATTCCTTTTCCCTCTTTCGTATAGTTTAATTAAGCTACTCTCTTCTTGTTCATTTTTAGTTACTATAATTTTTCCACAATTATTTATCGGAATGTTCTCATTTACACAAAATTGTTTAAGTAATTGATTGCCTTTAACACAAAATTTTGATTTATTGGAGTCTTCTTTATAATAGATTCCTGCATGTATGACGCCACTATTACGTCCACTGGCATGTTGAGCAACATCAAATTCTTTATCGATTATGGCTATTTTAGAGTTAGGAATGTTATTAAGAAGAGAGTCAGCAATTGTAAGCCCAATAATACCTGCTCCAATTATAACAAAATCATAATTTTCTTTTTTACTAATACTTGACATATTCTACTTTATTATTGTGTGACTGATTTATCGTATAGTTGAATCATAAAAATATCCTATTATAATCAAATAGTATAAAAAGATAAGATATTATTTTCATCTCACTAAACGGGATGGTGTAAAAATTGAATTTTTCATAAAATTGACACTTTTCAATTGTCTGATTAAAATCACTTGAAATTTCCATGCCTCGGTAAGGACTATGTCAACAAGAAGTGCTCTAAAGGATTTAAATACCCATTTCAAATTTGGTGAGAATTGGTCTAACTTTTCTCAAACTATAGATAACGAGAGAATTGAACATGCTAAGCAAGCTTTTCTCAATATCTTTGGTGTTGATGGATTAAAAGGAAAAACATTCTTAGATATTGGTTGTGGTTCTGGCCTATCCTCACTTTCTGCGTCGATGCTCGGAGTTAAACAACTTTTAGCAACCGATCTTGATCCTAAATCTGTAGAAACCACAAGCAACTTACTGAATAATCATGAAATATCGATTCCATATCAATGCAAAACACTGAGTGTCTTTGAATTAGATCCAAAAAAACAAGGTAAATTTGATATAGTTTATTCATGGGGAGTACTTCATCATACTGGAGATATGATAAACGCTATCAACCAAGCTGCCAAAATGGTGAATGATGATGGCTTGTTCATGGTTGCTCTATATCGTAAAACACCACGCTGTGAATTTTGGAAAAAAGAAAAGAAATTCTATAGTAAAGCGTCCAAAATAGTACAATTCTTAATGAAAAGTATATATGTTTTTCTCTTTTCACTTGCCAATATAATATCTGGTACTAATCCTTTCAAATTCATCAAGCAGTATAAAAAAAACAGGGGAATGGCATACTTACATGATGTGCATGATTGGCTTGGTGGTTATCCATATGAATCTATTTCAAGAGAAGAAATGCATAAACTTGCTAGTGAACTTGGATTTTATATAGCTAAAGAGAACTTAATACAAGGGTATGCCAGCGGCAACTTTTCATCTTGTTGTGATGAATATTTGCTAAAAAAAATTAAATATCCCTTGTAAATACTACATACTATTTAATAAATTGTTTGACTGGGCGTCTAATGAATCCGCCAATTCCAACAATAATGAGAATGTATGAACTTATATTATCAAAGTGACTGGTTAGTATAGTATTCATTTGATTAATCAACTTTCTGGATAAAAAAATTTGGTCTAATAAATGTTACTCTAACTTCCATAAGTTATTATAATAAATTTGCTTTAGCAAAAAAGTAATAGGCAATCTATGTGCGGTCTAACAGGCTTCTGGCAGTTTCAAGAATCACCCGAACAGTTTCTAAAAGAGACGGTATCTTCCATGGCGAAAATTATCCTCAGCCGAGGACCTGATTCGTATGGGAATTGGGTCTGTTCTCAAAATGGTTTGGCATTAGGTCATAATCGCCTGTCAATCAGAGATTTATCGAGCGCTGGTGCTCAGCCTATGGTGTCGCAAAGTGGCCGTTTTATTATTGCCTATAATGGCGAAATCTATAATACCGATGAGCTCAAAAATCTTGTTAAAGATATCTCGTTTCATGGACATTCTGACACTGAAGTTTTATTAGAATGTTGTGCAGCAATTGGTGTGTTAAACACGTTAAAAAAAGCCAATGGTATGTTTGCCTTTGCTTTATGGGATAGACAAGAGCGGTGTTTATTTTTAGCCAGAGACCGGCTTGGCATTAAGCCTTTATATTGGGGGTTTCAAAATGGAAACTTGCTTTTTGGCTCACAAGTTGGCGCTTTTACTCGCTTTCCTTCATGGCAATGTGAAATCGATAAGCAGGCGTTAGCAAGTTACTTTACCCATAATTATATTCGTGGTCCGTTATCGATATACAAAGGGATTCAACAAGTTGAACCTGGTCATATTATTTGCATAAAAGCAGATAAGCAAATCTACAACGAAGCGTTTTGGTCTTTAAATGAGGTTTTAAATAAAACTAAAATTGACTCACGTCCTATGGCTTTTTTAGAAGATGAGTTGGATGAACTGCTAAGGGATGCGGTTAAATCAAGAATGGTTGCGGACGTTCCCTTAGGGGCTTTTTTGTCAGGAGGTATCGATAGCTCAACCGTGGTAGCCATGATGCAAGCCCAATCAACGAGACGCATTAATACTTTTTCAATAGGGTTTAACGAAGCAGAGTTTAATGAGGCTCACCATGCTAAAGAGGTGGCTAATCTATTGGGAACAGATCATCACGAACATTACTTTGATGAAAAAGATGCGATAAATTTGATCCCTAATTTAAGTGAGTGGTTTGATGAACCGTTTGCCGATTCATCCCAGTTGCCGACCTATCTTGTCTCTTTAATCGCGCGCCAGCAAGTAACGGTATCGCTATCAGGTGATGGCGGTGATGAGTTATTCGCAGGTTATAACCGTTACGTATTAGCCCAAAAGCTATGGAAAAAAATTGGCTTTGTTCCCCTAGCTGTGAGAAAAACACTAGCACATATCATTAATAGTTTCTCTCCAAAGCAAATCGACTTTCTATCAAAGGTCATTCCAGCCTCAAAACGTCCTCAGCAACTTGCTGATAAATTATATAAACTAGCTTCTGTCATTAAGGCAGATAGACAACTTTTTTATAAAAACCTGGTTTCGCTGTGGCCTGGAGACATTCAATTAGTGAAAGAAACATACGATAATTTTATGTTTCCTGCTGCAGATGTCGACTTAGATTATATTTCAGAGATGCAGTTTATCGACACCCTCACCTATTTACCCAATGACATTTTAACAAAAGTGGATAGGGCAAGCATGGCGGTCAGCCTTGAAGCAAGAGTTCCCTTTTTAGATTATCGAGTGGTGGAGTTTGCCTGGCGTTTGCCTTTATCCTATAAGCTTAATCAAAACAACAGCAAATTAATTTTAAGAAATGTATTAAACAGATATGTTCCTGAGCATGTTTTCAATCGCCCGAAAATGGGATTTGGCGTTCCAATTGGTGATTGGCTAAGAGGGCCATTGCAGGAGTGGGCAAATGACCTGCTTTCAGAGAAGAAATTAAAAAATATGGGTTTGCTAAATGAAAGTCCTATCCTGACACGCTGGCGTGAACATCAATCAGGGAAGTATAATTGGCAGTATTCGCTTTGGGGCGTATTGATGTTTATGGTATGGTATGAGAAGTGGGTGAAAAATTAAAATAAAAGAGTAATCGCTATGTTGGAACATATGGATTTAATTTTGGCTTGTTTACTTGCAGTGATCTGCACCGTTTATTTTATTAAAATTTTTATGCCTGTGAGTATACGAATTGGCTTGGTTGATGCGCCCGGGGGCCGGAAAGAACATCATCAGGAAACACCCCTTATTGGTGGCGTTTGCATTTTTTTAGGGCTAGTGGCTGGTTTTATTGTTATTCCGCATTCTATCATGCTCTATAAAGCGCTTTTTGCGGCTAGTGTGTTTATCATTATTGTTGGTGTTTTAGATGATTTGCATGAACTCACCGCCAGGAAAAAATTTATTTTCCAAATTTTGGCAGCTTTAGTGGTGGTTTTAGATAACCACTTCACTATTGTTAATTTAGGGTTTACTTCACCAGTACCAACCCTTATCGGCATCCCCTTTTCGATACTATGCGTTATTGCCTTTATTAACTCAATCAATATGATGGATGGTGAAGACGGCTATGCTGCCAGCACAGTTTTATTTGAGTTGTGTTTTTTGTTTATCTTGGCTTTCAATGCTCAGAACCCTTTTTCAATGCATTTAATACTGATAACAGCATCTACTATAGTTGGCTTTTTATGTTTTAACTTCCCGACTAGCAAAAATTTCCATGCAAAAATATTCATGGGTGATGCGGGTAGTATGCTTCTTGGATTAGTGGTGGCTTGTCTTGCTATCCATGTTTCACAACATAGCTCATTAAGTAAGCCTGCTAATATTATATGGTTTATCGGTTTACCCGTGTTGGATATGTTAAGGTTATTTGCTTTCAGAATTTTATCGAAGGGGAGGCCTTTTCAATCGGACCGAAATCATTTACATCATTTAATCAGGCGCTCTAACCAGGATAAACGCCTTCCTATTTTGATATCATTTATTTTAACTTGTTTATTGGGCTTAATTGGACTTACGCTTGAAATGTTAGATTTTTCTTCCCTATCAAGTGTTATTCTATTTATTTTAACCCTTTTTATATACTCTTTTGTGATTTCGTGGCGGTTTGCTTGGTCATCCCCATCCATTTTGCCTGAATGCCCTTCTTCATCACCATGATAGTAGGATGAAAAATCTGCGTTAGTGTATTTTTACATCAGCCGTGTATAATTCAGCCTAAAAAACAAGTAGCGGATATACAAAGCAGATATTTTCAAAAATGGCCTAATTTTTATTATGTCAAAGTACTAACTTGGAAACCTTATGACTGAAACTTTAGTAAATCAAACCCTCACCCATCAATCCAACTTTACAAGATTAGGCCAAAGAAATTATGTCCAGGGCTCCACTTTAGTTCAGGGCTTACTGGATGCACTTGATAGCTGGCAATTGGGAAAGTTAGAGCAACTCAAAATAGCCTGCCACACCATGTTAAATGAACAAGGGACTTATGAATTAGTCTTGAATCAAGACGCCCCTGCCATGACTGATGAAAAAATTAAACATAGCTCAATCGTGTTTGAATCAAGGTGCGATGGTCATGAGTATGTCATTGTCTTAAATGGCAATGGAAAAGAGGTGGATGTCTCTATTCCTTACAATGAAGAAACCTTGGTAGAAGGTTATATATTTCAAGAACCTAAACAGACTATTGAAATAACCTGGTCTCAAAAGCATCCTTTAATGCAAATGCTAATTGCACTAAACAAAGTATTGCTCGATAAAACCCTTCCCTCAAACAATCATGGCAAGTGGATTTTTTACAAAAGTGACTTAAGCTGGGCCAAGCTGCATTGTCAATCAGGCAGGCTTGCTTTAAAATTACGCGCAACCATTGGGTTAAAAAGTGCTTTATCGGACATTTTTTTAGATGGTGAAAATTTAGGTAACATATTCTTTACTAGGCCCGAGTTATGATTGGAATTACTGATGTTGACATCTACATACCTCCCCAATATTTTGATAATTTGTCTGAGCATGAGCGATTTCAGGTTGACCAAGATTTTATATCAAATAAGATAGGTATACTTAAAACGGCGAGAAAATCTGACCGAGAATTTGCATCCGATTTATGCGTTAAAGCATTTCAAAATCTTCAAGCTCGACACCAAGACATAAAGGAAAAAATCGACTGCTTGGTTGTGTGCACGCAAAACGGTGATTTTTCAATACCCCATACGTCTGCTATTGTACACGGCAAACTAGACTTGAATCAGCATTGTGCAGCGTTTGATATCTCACTGGGGTGCTCTGGATACGTTTATGCGCTGCATGTAATGAAAAGCTTCATGGCGGATAATAATTTAGAATGCGGATTACTGTTCACAAGCGATCCTTACTCGCCCATTCTGGATAAAGATGACAAAAATACAACGCTAATTTTCGGGGATGCAGCAACTGTTACGGTATTAACCAATAATCCTACCTATGCAATTAAAAAAGGTGTCTTTGAAAGTTATGGCAAAGGGTATGAAGCGTTGATTAAAAAACATGACAAGCCTTTATTCATGAATGGCCGCGAAATTTTCAATTTTGTGATGGGTAATATACCGTCTTTAATTAATAACTGTCTTGAAAAAAATGAGCTGATAGCCGAGCAAGTGGATTATTACCTGCTTCATCAAGCCAGTAAATTCCTAGTTGATAAGCTGACAGACAGGCTTCAATGCGATTCTAATAAAGTTCCATTCACAATACAGGAATATGGCAATACTGTTTCATCAACCATTCCAATTCTATTAAAAAACTATCTGACCGATCCTTTCGCCAACACCCTGTTACTATGTGGATTTGGCGTAGGATTATCCATGGCAGCAACCGTAATAAGGAAACAACCATGAAAGAAAAAGTAATAGGCATCATAGCCCAGGCAACCAAAATGACTCCGGAAAATATTAACTGTGATCATCATTTAGTTGAGCAAGGGATTGATTCACTGGATATGTTCGATATTCTGTTTACGATTCAGGATGAGTTTAATATCAAAATATCCGAGCAATCAATTGCGAATAATGAATGGACAACTGTTAATAAAATTATCGCAAAATTAGAAGAAATGATTCCTGAATCGGTTTAGTTATCCACACTCAGATTGATAGAAGTATTTGCTGATATAATTTTTTCAACGTTGGATAGTTAAGATTGGAATTATGCCATAGTAATGAAAATTGGCCATTGTAGAGTTTACAACAATCGGCAAGTGTTATAATTTTTTCATGGGTTTGTTCATAATTTAACTTCATATAGCCTAAAAGGGTTGCTTCCATGGCAATCAATGGTCTCTCGATAACGGCGGTTTTTTTCTGATTTTTCAGGTCGTAAAGAGGAAACTCATAACATACACCCGCCTTAAAACCAACATGGCCAGGAAATCCGCAGGTAGAATCATGATCAATCCCACTTTTTGCGAGCCCCGTCACGGTTGTTGGGTTATTCCAGCGAAGATAATGTTGTCGATTGCCCCATTCTGACTGGTCAATACCCAACTTAGCACAGCAGTCTTTTAGCTTATTAAGTTCTGTTTCAAGCTGAGTAGCATCCTTGTAAGTTAAATAACCGCCATGCAATCCAATTTTGTGTCCTCGCTTATGAATGTCACTAAGCAAAGAAGCCATGAACGGGTGAGATAAATCATAGTCCGCATTCATCGGATGCGTATTTTCTGCAATAAAGTAAAATGTCAACTCAAGATGACGCTGTTCAGCCAAGTCCATTAGGAATGGAAAGGTATAATAAGGGTCTTTTTGCACATTCCCTTTTTTAACTCGATAATAATTGACTGGCTGTAAAAGAGCGTTAATCATATTAAAATTCAGGGCATTTTTTCCTGCTTCCTTGAGAACATTCTTGTATCCCGAAAAAGCATAACGCAAAGGGATATCCACATCATGACTAACTTGCAATTGAAAATGACGCGTTGATCTTTCGAGTTGCGGCGCACTTGTTCTGATGTAATGCCATAAAATTTCCAAATACTCATTCACTAACGGTCTTTCAAGGTAGTTATTGGAATAGGCATGCGACATAGTATGTGGAAAACGGTCATGGTTGTCGCGTTTATTGCTAACATATTCTTCATAACCCGACAGCATATAAAAACAAGCGCCAAGCAAATCAAAGTGAAATATTATTTCATTTTGGCTAGCTATCACATAGTTCTGTGGAGGTTTTTCACCATACAAAATGGGAAGAAGAGGGTTTACTAATTTATTTGCAAAGGGTTCGTTAGAACAATCCCAGAGGGGACACGAATCACCTGGCAAGGATTTTTTATCCAGCCATTTTTCCTTATTCACAGCAAACAACACATCTGGCATTTTAATGACTGATTGGTTTAAATGGATATAGGTCCAATTCAAATCATGATGAGCAAGCTCAATATCCAGCCCCCAAAAAATGGAAAATATCGTCTCAAGAATATATTGCTTTTCTGAAGGGTAGTTATTTTTATTTATGAAAATTTGTGTCATCAGCAATCATTTCTCTATCGTTTTCAGGGACGTTCCTTAATAACTAAAATACCGTTCAAACCAAGTTTGTAGCGCGACTAATTGCCACACATGACGACTTTGTAATTTTTGTGCTTCAAACTTTGGCCAGATTTGCTTGACCATTGATTCAGAAAACAGGTCATTTTTGCTTAATTTATCTAATTGTCCCTTGGCGTAGGACGATAAATCATTTCTTAACCAGTAATCCATCGGCAAAGAAAAGCCTTTCTTTTTCATCGACAAACATTCCGGTGCAATGTATTTTTGCGCCACTTTACGTAGTATATATTTTTGCAAGCCATCTTTTATTTTATATTTTGATGGAATTCGAAATGCTGCCTCTATCACTTCATGATCTAAAAAGGGGAACCGTCCTTCCAGGGAAAAATGCATGGTGAACTGGTCGATGCGATAAACATGGTGGTTGCCAATATAGTGGATCAGATCCATATAACACATGGCCTCAATATTATCGGTAAATCGTATATCTTTACCAACATATAAGTTGTGCAACGATTCGATGGTATTGAAATTTTCGACTTGGTTAGGTTGAAACAGATTCTGTTTCATATTTTCTGACATGATGGTAAAGAGATAGCTATAATATCGGTCAATGCTTTTCGCCTTTGAAAACTCAGACACCCTGGCAAATAACTCACTTTTCCCTTTCAGAGGTTTTATGAAAGGTGCAACCAGTCGAAATAACGGACCTCGATTTGCCCATCGAGAATGCCGATAGCCCGCAAATAACTCATCTCCTCCTAAGCCATTTAGCACAACGGTAAGCCCATGTTCAGATACTAATTTGGAAATTAAATAATTCGGCGACAATGAGAAAAATGGTTCATCATAAACATGGATATTATTTTCAACATTATCGAGAATACGCTTCATGCTAATGGTTTCGATAGTATGCTGGAGTGGGTATAAAGCAGCCGTTGCCTTCGCTTGCTCAATCTCATTAAATTCTTCTGCATAGTCCTCATAACCCAGTGTGAAGGCCTGAATACCTGGATGCGACTTGGCCGCAAGCGCACTGATTAGGGTAGAATCAACACCACCGGACATAAACGTGCCCACGGGAACATCTGCAACTAGCCTCCTTTGCACGGATTTTGTTAGCGTTTGCTCTAATAAATCAGCAGCTTGTGCTTCTGTCATATTGGGGTCTTGTGTGTTAATGGGAATTTGCCAATATCGATTTATCTTAAAATCACCGTCTCGATTGATGGTTGCCCAATGTCCTTGAGGTAAGGCAAAAATATTCTTAAAACAAGTCATCGGCCTTGGAGAAACGCCATAGCTCATGGTGTGATAAAGCCCCTCAATATTGACTTCCGGTTGATAGAGCTTAGATGCTATCAACGTATTAATATCGGAGGCGAAAATAAATTGATTATTTTGAATCGTATAATATAAAGGCTTAATACCTACTCTATCTCGCGCGCAAAATAATGTTTTTTCATGATCATCCCAAATTACAAAAGCAAACATGCCATTAAATTTATTTAAGGCCTTATGTCCCCAATGGCAATAGGCCTTCAATAAGACTTCCGTATCACTCTTACTGTTAAACTGTACCCCTTCTTGGCGTAACTCTTCCATCAGCTCTCGATAGTTGTATAGCTCACCATTGTAAGTAATCCAGTAACGTTTATTATCACAAGACATCGGTTGTGCACCGCCATTGGATAAATCAATAATTGATAAGCGCCTGTGCGCTAAAAATATGTCACCCTTTTGGCTGAAAAAAGAGCCATCCACAGCCGGATAATACTTTCCAGAGTTACCTGATTTGTAGCCAATGAAATAGCCTTCTGCGTTTGGCCCTCTATGTGCCATCGATTTCGCCATATTTGCAGCAGCGCCCAACCCTTCGATGGGGCTATTTGAAAAATTAAATATACCTGCTATTCCACACATTGAATTTCCATTGTTTTGGGGTCAAATAATACATACAAATTTAATACAACCAAGGCGATATATCCCAGTGATTTGGCAATACTGAGATAGAGAAGCGTTGTCATATAGTCTGCTTGATAATAAAAGGCCGGGTAAAAAGAAAGCGCAATTAGCCCTGTAAATAGTATATTCCAGTATAAGTTTAAATCCTGACGCTCAAGCAATGCTAAATTTTGTGATGGACCAACCACTGAAAACTCAATCAAAAGCATAAAACTTAAAATCTGAGAAAAATACCCGGCATCATACCAAATTTGTCCGAAAATAAATGAAAAAATAGAAGCACCAAAGAAAAATAAAATGATGACAAAGGGGAACGCAACACTGAAGGAAATTAACATAATTTTTAAGTATAACGTTCGCAATTGAGAAATATTACCTTGATTTTTAAGATTAGCACCTTGTCCTGTATAGACTTGCCCAACCGCCTGTCCAATTAGCCCTAGCGGTGCAGCAACGGCTTGTAACACTAGACCATACCACCCTGCCACGATTGAACCATAAAGCATTGAAAAAATGATGGCTGGTAGATACATACCTAATGAATTTATCAAAATAGCCGGTGTAGAATATAAGGGAAATTTATAATAGCGTTTGGCAATTTTGGCGATATATCGGCCATTGATTAACTTAAAAAAAGCTTTCCTATTTTTTTTATAAGACCAAAGAATGACTAAAGCCCCTGAAGCATGGCCGACTAACGTGCCGAGAATTAAACCAAGCGATCTTAGCGCTGCCAAACCCAGCAATAATTGGGTTAAAATCATGCCTAAGCCTTGAAAAATTTTAGCGCGCGCAATCAACGAAAAAAGGCAACTTCGAACAGAGTAATAGGTGACAATATTGTATACACCTACCACAATGAGGCCAAATGGCAAAATCATTAAATAATTTATTAGATTTTGTTGTTTAAACAAGGCTGCAATATTTTTGTCAAAACCAACACAAATTAAAAAAACCACACTGGATAAAAAAGCCATACAAATAAGTGCAATAACCATTAAATATAAGGCACGGATATTCGCCTTTGGGACAGGAATAGCAATGTCATACCGCAAGGAGACAATCATGGAAAACAAACTCAATAAAGAGAAGTAGACCGTATACAAACCAAAATCCGAGGGGGTATAAAGTCTAGTGATGATTGGGGATAGTGCAAAAAGTAATATTTGAACAAATACAGAGCTTTTGAGAATTAATAAAATACTCGCTAAAACTGAATTTTCTTTTATTTTACTTATGAACGCCATATTCAATTTCTTAGGTTATCGTGTTAAAACCCTAATTCAAGACTATTGTTTCTTGTATCGAACTATTTTGGCAAGCCTTGCCTTTGAGTATGGAGTCAAAAAAATCCAGAACAGACTTTTGTTCACGTATCGAACTGGATTGCCTCGCAAAGCTCGCAACGACGGTGTTTTTTAGAAACTGTCTAATACAAAGACTCATATTACCATGAATGGAGCAATTAATCGTCAGGTTTTGCTGCTCAATTATAGTTTAAGGAACCACTCACGAGTTTGCATTGTAAGGCTAAACATAGTCAGATAGAATGTGAAAACTAGAAACCCACCTTTCCCCTAGGTAAAAATTGCCTTTGGAGCGAATGCCATGAAAAAAAATGTGGTACACATCACGACAGTGCACAATGCAAAAGATTCAAGAATTTTTTTTCGTGAATGTATGAGTCTAGCTAACGATTATAGTTTGACCCTTATTGCACCAGGCCAAGGTAATGAACAAACTGATAACATTCAGATTATTAAACTCGGGAATTCTCATGGTAGGCTGCATCGGGTTAGCTGGTTTCAGCTTAAAGCATTAAAATTGGCTTTATCTTTGAAAGCGGATCTCTATCATTTTCACGACCCTGAGCTTATGCCAACGGGGTTTATCCTGAAAATGCTTGGTTATAAAGTCATCTATGATGTGCACGAGGATGTGCCCCAAGATATTTTACTTAAACCACATATTCATTCATTTTTAAAGTATCCGCTTGCCTACTGTGCCAAATGGTGTGAGAAACTAGCTGGTTGGCTATTTGATGGCATCATCACCGTGACCCCCACCATAGCCAAAAGATTTCCATCAAAAAAGATTAGCCTTGTTCGTAATTATCCTTATCAACCAGAAGATAAATTACTTGATCTTGAGCAGTATCGCAATCGGTCAAATGATTTAATTTACATTGGTAGCATCACCGAAAACCGTGGCTTACCGGAAATGGTATCAGCTGCCTTAGAAGAACAATGTACACTAACGTTGATAGGCAACATGCCGGTAGACTTGCAAAATGCTTTTCAGACATGGAAAGGTGACTATAATAAACTACAACATATTAAATGGATGCCGTCGCCACAATTAAATTCTTTTCTCGATAATAGTAAAATTGGTTTACTTCTTCTTCATCCCACACCGACATTTCTAACGAGTTATCCATTAAAAATGTTTGAATATATGGCAGCAGGACTGCCAATCATCGCCTCAGATTTTCCTGAGTGGAAAGATCTGATAAAGCGATATAATTGCGGGATCTCCGTCAATCCACTCGATATAAATGCGATAAAAGAGGCAATAAATTACTTGTTACAGCACCCAGAAAAAGCCTATGAACTTGGACAAAACGGAATGAATGCCATTAATAATCATATGAACTGGGAAAATGAATCCCAAAATTTACTTAAGACCTACCAAAAATTACTGTTACCCTGAATTCAAAAAAGTGCTGAATATTGATTTGCTAAACGAGAGTAATCATGCAATAAAACATAATTTCTCCCTTTGTCGCCCATTTTGATTTTTTCGTCTTTCGGTAATAAATATAGTTGTTCAATCATATTGGCAATCTGGGTTGGCTTGCCAGCCTCACACTGAAAACCGCACTTTGCTTCTTGTATAATGCCATTTTGGTCGCCACCTGATTCAATAATGGGTTTACCTGAAGCCATATAATCAAATAGCTTATTTGGACTCACACCATATTGGTATATTTCAGAAGGTTGCCAGCCGAGATATAAAGCATCCATCTGATCTAAAAAAGTTGGAATAGCTTTTTTTGAAATCCTTGGCAGAAAGGTAATATTGGTTAACCCCAGTTTTTCAGACTGCTTTATCAGTTGATTTTTTAAGAGTCCCTCTCCGACAATAAATAAATGCACAGGAACCTTTTTTTGAAGCAATACATTCATGGCATCGATTAAATAGTTCATCGCATTGGGCTCACCTAACGCACCAGCATAACCCAATTTAAATTGCTTAGAATCGAGATTTTCAATTGATTTCCAATGTAACGTCGGTAAATTTTCAGATTTTCGTAACTCTACAAGGGAAATGCCGTTGGGAATATAGCGAAACTTTTCTTCACTAAGGCCTTTATTTTTCATATACCCAAGCGAGTTTCTAAGAACCGAAACCACATAATCAGAATTCTGATAGGCCTTTTTTTCAAGATAAGACAAATACAAAATGAGCGGGTGCAAATTGCTTTTATTGAGTAAAAGTTGTAACGATAAAGGCCAAAGATCACGGACCTCAAAAATTAATTTTGCATTATATGTCTTTGCAATTTTTCTTAATATTTTAAAATGGAAAGGGTGGGCTGATGAAACAATAATAACATCCGGTTTTCCTGTTAACGCCACTATTTTTTTTTGCTGGGTTTTAAAGTCTCTAGCATAATCTATCATATTTAAAATTCTTGATAGACCATTCCCTTGGTAGGGCCTTGTTCTTAAAGTAATAAAGGGGACGTCATCAATAGTTTGTTTTAACACTTTCTTTTTTTGCTTTTTTGGATCGAGCAATAAATGATGATAGGCAGCACTAACAACATACGCATTATGCCCTTGTTTGCATAATTCTTTTGTGAAGTAATAAGGCCTATAAGACATGCCTAAGCTAGGAGCCCCGGCGTAATGATGACAATACCAAATGGTTTTAGGTTGGGAATTTGGCATTATTGTTCTCAACAGTCGTCACAGAATCGCTACCGTATTGGACATAATGTCCAATTTATATTGTTTATCCGTATGAATGCATTGGGCAATAAAATTACCTTGGTTATCTTTTTCAAATTTTAACTGCTCGCCAAATTCACTCATCCAGCCGATTTGCTTTGCTGGAACACCGACAACCAAGGCGTAATCAGGTATATCTTTATTAACAACAGCCCCTGCACCCACAAACGCATACCTACCAACTGTCACACCACAAACAATGGTACAATTTGCACCCAGCGTAGCCCCTTGTTTAATGAGGGTATTTCGGTATTCATTTTTTCGTGAAACCGCCGATCGTGGGTTATACACATTGGTAAAAACCATACTGGGCCCACAGAAAACATCGTCTTCCAAGGTGACATTGTCATAAACTGAAACATTATTTTGGATTTTAACGTTGTTACCAATGGAAACACGATTACCAACAAAAACATTTTGGCCAAAGCTACACTCCTTTCCCACTTTAGCTTGGCTACAGATATGAACCCAATGCCAGATCCGGGTCCCATCACCTATTTGGGCACCATCATCAATAATTGCTGTCGGGTGAGCCTGAAATTTCATTGATAACCCTCATGTTATTCGTTAAATGCATTAACGGCCACATCATAATATTTTTTAACTGGGGTTAGCAAATTTATTATCACGATATCGGTTAAATTTTAACTTTAATTCCCAGCTCAACCAAGCTCCGCTTTATCAATATACTTAGCAAACTTCGATAACCCCACATGATACTCAATTTCATTGATGGGGGTTAGGTATTTTTCAGGGTATGCAATACCATAGCCATACAGTCCCGGCGCTATGAGTCCTGTCGTATTATCGTAGTGATGAATATCTGCACCTTGTATTTTTATTGAATCACGCCGTTGAAAGCCTGTTGCATAGATGACGCGGTCACATTGGGGCAAATAGGTTTCGATATTTGCATTGGAGGAAGTAAACCGTTGTAAATTTTTAGGGATCGCGCCCTCAATATTTT
Organism: Gammaproteobacteria bacterium; assembly: GCA_020050355.1. Lineage (GTDB taxonomy): Bacteria > Pseudomonadota > Gammaproteobacteria > Francisellales > CACEW01 > CAIQBE01. The sequence continues at coordinate 52,238 of JAGVKT010000035.1, forward strand.
TCTTTGCCCAATCGGCTGCCTTGCCTTTTAAGCCAGTGTCATCATAGAGAATCCAATCGCCCATATCCACGGCATATTTACACGGGTGTTTGTAAAAGTTGATGACTTTTTTTGCGCCCAAATTGATAAGATTTTCTAAAATAATAATTGCCGAGTGTGATGCGCCAAACACACCGTATACATGGTTTTTATCAAAATGCGTTTTTAATCGAGTGGCATCAATGGCCTCTGCAAAGGCAAGCATTTCTGGACTATTTGGAAAGTCTAGCGCTTTGGGCAGAGCACCTTGAGCCAATACGATGCTTTCGCTTTCATAACTTGTTTTTTTTGTTTGAATTGTCCAGGAACCATCCTCATTTCGAGTCAGCGTATCCACCCAATCATAGGCGGTGGCGACTTTTTGCTGTAAAACCTTGGAAGTAGACACGAGGGCATCCGCGGTATGGGTTAACTGGCACGTTTCATTGATGGGTAAATTTGATAGCGCTAAATTATTGGCGATTGTTGGCCATTGAAATGCATCGTAATAATTAAAATATTCTAAAAAGCGGGCAACGGTGGTGTTGCTGGAAACATTTCGCCATAATTTTCCCAGATCGCCCCCTTGGAAATCTGGATCAATCCATAAGATGGTTTCACCGTTGATTTTTAGATCCAATAATTTCGCGACTGCTGCTATTCCTGCGGCACCCGCACCAATAATAGTCCATTTATAGGGTTTCATACACGTTTATCAACTCGTCAACCCACAAAGCCTGTTAGCGGGAACAGCGATATCCATTTGCTTTGGCTTGGGTAAGTTTAAATTATTCATCATAGAAACGTATTCTGATTCATTGCTCACTTGCAGCCGGGGGTTGTGTTTTTTTTCTTGGCCAATCGTGCTTGATGTTTTGCCATTATAATCGTGGGCTGGGTAAACTACCGTGTCTTCGGGCAGTGTTAATACTTTCTCAAACAAGCTTTGGTAATGATGATGCGCATTGCCATGCTGGAAATCAGTTCGTCCTGTTGCGTTGATGAGCAGGGTATCGCCCGTGAACAGATAATGTCCGTTAATATAGTAGCAATAGGAGTCATCCGTGTGGCCTGGCGTATAAATGGCTTTGAACTGGATTCCGTCGAAATCGTAGCAGTCACCATCGGAAAAGCCAACATCAATGCACTCTGCCGCCGTTTCTTTTCCCATCATGATGGAGCATTGTTGCGACTTGGATAATAAGCCCGTGCCGGTAATATGGTCAGCATGGAGATGGGTATCGATTGCTGCGACAAGTTTAATATGGTGTTGATTAAGAAATTGGATGTACTCATCCACTTGTTCTTTGACCGGATCGATAATAATCGCTTCTCGCCCTTCACCCGAAGCGAGGCAATAGGTATAGGTTGAGGATATTGGTTCGAAAAATTGGTGAAAGATAGGAATTGTTTTGATTGTCATAGCGAATAAGGCCTTTTCGTATTTCCAAGCACTTTGGCTTATTATTTCAGCTTTGGGGGATGATTTCTAGCCTCAGGGGGTTAGAATATGGTTTGTTTTTGAGGGTTTTTAATGTTGGGCCAAGGCCCAACCTACGAATATATCGTTTGTTTTGAGTTTCTTATGTCGGGCTTGGAAAAGCCCGACGGGGTGGATTACTTAGTTAATTTTCGAATGCGTTGTGCTTCGATGGCTAGCATTTTGAAATAATCATAGGACATATAAAAATCGCCTTTGTTTCCAGGAGAGGTACCCCAAGAGTTTCTTAAGGTGAGTAGCCCTTTGTATTGTCGACCTTTCGCATCTTTGACAACCGCATTATCATCGTAACCAGTGATAATCATTTCGTGGCCACCAAACTCCGGATCGTTTTGCAGATCGTTCATTAATTCTGGCGTTAATACCCACGTATCATTTCTGGTTTTATGTGTTCCAATTGCGCCCATGGTGCCTTGCTCAAAATCAAACAATAACACACCAAATGTCACGCGGTCACCTTTGCTTAAGGCTTCTTTCACTTGCGACAGGGTGACTTCGCTTTGGTATTCATTAAACATCACATTATTGATATCTAATATCGGAGACCAGCTGAATAACTGGTTAGCTAGTCCTTCACTGTAGTTATGATAGGAGTCTGGTGTCATTTGGCTGTGTGGATCGGCACCAGTCATTGGGTAGGCATTGAGGCCACCACAACCTTGTTGCTTTTCAACATCTTTATTGACCACACCAAACATCGCCATTTGATTTAATACAATTGGTCCAAACGAGCCATCCCAGCCACTTGGGAAATAGCCATTTTCTTCCAAATAATTGCCTAATTCCAATTGGCACAATTGGCTGACATAGTCACCCTTATTCAAAACTGCATCAACAGCCGCTGTGTTAGCAAAGGTTGCACAGGTACCATGCTGACCTTGGTTTAACACCGGCACGCCATTCATGCCTAATTGCACGGCAGGTTTTGAGGCCTTTAACATGTAGTGAGAAGCGTTGTTTAACGAACCAACAGTCATTTTATTGGCATGTTCTTTTAAGTTAGCTTTTAAGTCTGCAGAAAGATTAACATTTAATAACTTTATTGTTCTTTGAGAATAGCTAGATCCATTATGGAATTGGTGCTTGTTGTTATTTTCGATTTTTAATGGTTCGTTTTTGGTTCCATTAACGGTGATTTGGCCGGCATAAATACATCCATTGGCCAGTAATATTGACAGCGCAATACTTGCTCTTTTCATGAATAAAGCTCCTAAGTGTTTTGATTTGGACTAAGACGTCACTTAGACGTCAATTCCTTGTTATTTCAATGAATCCGTTCAATCGGTTGTAATTTTGTCTTTTTGGCAAAATAATGTCAAGTTATTTTACGGAGTGAGTTTGCGGAGGGCATTTGAGAGGTTAGACAAAGTCAATCAAGGTCGGGCCTTAGCCCGGTAATTCGATATATTATTTAATGAATCAAGAATTTGTCGGGCCAAGGCCCGACCTACGTATATGGAGAGAGCCTATTATTCTTGGCGCTTCATTGCGTCGAAGAATTCGGCGTTGGTTTTGTGGTTTTTCATTCTTTCTAATAAGAATTCAATAGCATCACATTCATCCATGGATTGCAGTATTTTACGCAGAATCCAGGTGCGATGGAGGTCTTCTGGGCTTAACAATAGATCTTCGCGGCGGGTTCCAGAACGATTGATGTTGATCGCTGGGAAAGTTCGGCGCTCAGCAATATTTCGGCTTAAGTGAATTTCCATGTTACCCGTTCCTTTGAATTCTTCATAAATGACTTCATCCATTTTCGAACCGGTATCCACCAAGGCTGTTGCAATAATGGTTAAGCTGCCGCCTTCTTCAATATTTCTAGCTGCCCCATACAATCGCTTAGGTCGTTGAAGAGCATTAGCATCCACACCCCCGGTTAACACTTTACCTGAAGAAGGAACAACGGTGTTATACGCGCGGGCAAGGCGAGTAATCGAATCAAGAAGGATGACGACATCCTTTTTATGTTCAACCAGGCGCTTAGCTTTTTCAATGACCATCTCAGCCACTTGCACGTGTCGGTTTGCGGGTTCATCGAAGGTACTGGCAATCACTTCCCCTTTCACCGAGCGTTGCATTTCAGTCACTTCTTCAGGTCGCTCATCAATTAACAGTACCATTAAATGAATATCAGGGTAGCTGCGTTCTATTGAATGTGCGATATTTTGCAGCATCAATGTTTTACCGGCTTTCGGAGGGGATACGATTAAACCACGTTGTCCTTTTCCAAATGGTGCGCATAAGTCGATAACGCGGGCGGTGAGATCTTCTGTTGAGCCATTGCCCTGCTCCATAACTAGGCGCTGGTTGGCAAATAAAGGCGTTAAGTTTTCAAATAAAATCTTACCTTTTGCACTTTCAGGCGATTCAAAGTTGATCTTATCAACTTTTAATAATGCGAAATATCGTTCATTGTCTTTGGGTGGACGAATTTTACCGCTGATGGTGTCGCCGGTTCTTAATCCAAACCGGCGGATTTGGCTGGGCGATACATAGATATCATCCGGTCCAGCAAGATAAGAGCCATCTTCTGAACGGAGGAATCCGAACCCATCACTTAATACTTCTAACACGCCATCACTCAGGATGTCTTCACCCTTTTTGGCATGCTGCTTCAAGATGGCAAAAATAATATCTTGCTTGCGCATCCTGCTGGTGTTTTCTAGTTCTTGATCTTCGGCGATTTTGACCAATTCAGCGATTGGTAGTTGCTTGAGTTCATTAAGGTACATACGTCTCACTTAGGTAGGTTAATGAATAGATATACTGGAAGAGTTGATATCATAACTTTGTTGGTAATTATTTTCGTCATTAATATTAGCAAATGCCATAGAAAGATAAATAAGGAGTGTGTTTGCATTCGCTATGATTAGGAAATCGGCTTTAGAACAGGGTGCTTATTAGGTATGAAAGCACCTAAAACCATCCATTTTCCTTATCAGATTATCACATGACTTAGAGAATTGCCAGATATTTTATATTTTTTTTACGTTGTGGGGGAGGGGCAATACCGTCAGGACAACTCTAGAAGAATTTGTCGCTAACGCGAATTTATTTTACCCCCTCTCCCTGCCCTCTCCCCCATGCTGCGCATGGGGGAGAGGGTGGATCAAAGAGATTTCGGAATTCTTCTGTTTTGCTTAACCCAGTCTAAAAATCCTCTCTCTTTAGCTGCGCTTGGGGGAAAGGGTGGATCAATGGGATTTCGATATTCATTGACTTGCCTAATCCAGGTCACGAACTTCTGTTAAGCATTTCTTTCAACAAAATGCTTATTTGAGTTTAGTTGATCCCGGATTTCGGCTTCGCCTAATCCGGGCTACGAATCGAGAAATTGACAAATTTTATTTAAGCGTTGCTTTCGACAAAGGCACTTAGTTGCGATTTTGATAATAAGCCCATTTTGACCGCTTCAACTTGGCCATTTTTAAATAATATGAGTGTTGGGATGCTCATCACGCCGTATTTTGCCGGGGTATCGGGATTTTCATCAATATTCATTTTGCAAAATTGAACATTGCTTCCGTGGCTTTGCGCGACCTCTTCTAAAATAGGCGATAATGCTCGACAAGGTCCACACCACTCAGCCCAGAAATCGACCAGAACTGGCTTGCCGTTGTTTAATACATCTTGTTCGAAGCTAGCATCTGTGACTGCATGGATTAAATCGCTCATAGACTTACCTTATTTGATATAAATTTTATACGGCTTACTATTATATATCACCAAAGGCGCCTTGCAATAGGGTGAGAGCACAAAGTGCGGCTGTTTCTGCCCGTAATATCCTTGGCCCTAAGCCAATTGCCTGCCATTGATGAGCCTTTGCAATATTTTCCTCTTCACAACTCCATCCCCCTTCGGGTCCTATGGCGATGGTCAGGCAATGATGGCCTGAAGCTGGAAGTTGTTTAATCCCTCGCTCCGCACCCGGTAATAAAATTAGCGGATTATCAGGCGTATTTGCAAACCAATCATGGGTTGATTGCGGTGCATTTAACATGGGCAAGCGATTACGACCGCATTGCTCACAAGCAGCAATGATAATGCCCTGCCATTGCGCCATTTTTTTGCTTAGCCTTTTGTCATCATAACGAACAGCTGCATGTTCCGATAGCAAAGGGGTTATTTGAAAGACACCCATTTCAACAGCTTTTTGGATCAACCATTCCATACGATCGCCTTTAATAATGGCTTGTCCTAAATGAATTTTACATGGCGATTCCCGGTCAACTGGTCGTTTTGCGCTTAAACTAACCTGCACACTTTTTTTGTTGATGGCCACAATTGTGGCGTCAAATTCTTCATTATTGCCGTTAAACAAGGTAATATTATCCCCAGGCTTTAAGCGTAAAACCACCGCAGCATGGTGAGCCGCATTTTCATTTAAGGAAATCGTTTCTGGCACTTGATAGATGCCAGGGTGAAATAATCGAATTGTACGCATGAACTTAACGATATAGTGAAGATTAATCGCCAATAATAGCATAAATCTTCGCAAATTAGCGTTGATCCATAAACAAGATATATATTTTCACTTTGTATCGGACAATTTTTAAAATATGCCGTCGTTGCGAACGCAGTGAAGCAATCCAGAACAGATTTTTGTTCAGAGAGCAAACTGGATTGCTTCGCAAAGCTCGCAACGACGGCGCTATTATGAAATTGTCTAGTACAAAGATTTTTTCAAGCTGGACTCGGGATTGTCCTATGGTAACGAGGGGTAACACATGACAAAAGTACGCATTGAAACAGACAGCATGGGCGAAGTGGAAGTAATGGATATGAACTATTGGGGAGCACAAACGCAGCGCTCCTTGCACCATTTTCATATTGGCAATGACATCATGCCCAAAGAAGTCACCCATGCCTTTGGCTTATTAAAAAAAGCCGCTGCGTTAACCAATTTTGAGTTAGGCAAACTGGATAAAGAACGCTGTGATTGGATTGTTGCCGCAGCCGATGAGGTTACTATGGGTAAATTAGATGACCACTTCCCTCTCCATGTTTGGCAAACTGGTAGTGGCACCCAATCCAATATGAATGCCAACGAAGTCATTTCAAACCGTGCGATTGAATTAGCCGGCGGTGAAAAAGGCTCAAAATCACCCGTGCATCCTAACGATCATGTGAATATGTCACAATCTTCCAATGATACCTTCCCAACAGCCATGCATATTGCTGCTGCACTTGCTTTAACAAAGAAATTGTTACCCTCGGTGAGAAAACTTCGCGAAACACTTGCGAAAAAAGCGTCGAATTTTGAAAGTATCGTCAAAATTGGTCGAACCCATTTGCAAGATGCCGTTCCCCTAACCTTGGGTCAAGAATTTTCCGGGTATGTGGCCCAGTTGGATGCAGCGTTAGGGCGAGTACAACAAGTCCTACCCGAATTGTATGAGCTGGCTTTAGGCGGCACGGCCGTGGGAACGGGGTTAAACACGCATCCGCAATTTGCTGTTCGCGCAGCCAATAAAATTGCTGAACTCACCAAACTACCGTTTATTTCAGCCGAAAATAAATTTGCAGCCCTTGCCTCCCACGAGCCGTTAGTGATGGCGCATGGGGTCCTCAAAACTATTGCATGTGCGTTGATGAAAATAGCCAATGACATTCGCTGGTTAGCATCCGGGCCTCGATGCGGCATTGGTGAAATCATCATTCCTGAAAACGAGCCCGGTTCATCCATTATGCCAGGCAAAGTCAATCCGACCCAATGTGAAGCGATCACCATGGTTTGTACGCAAGTGATGGGTAATGATGCAGCGATTGGGTTTGCAGGTAGCCAAGGTAATTTTGAATTAAATGTGTTTAAACCGGCAATGATTCACCAATTTTTACAATCGTTGAATTTAATTGCCGATAGCTGTGAGGCATTTGAAGAGTTTTGTGCACGAGGCATTGAGCCTAATTACACACAAATTGATTACTATTTAAATCACTCGCTGATGCTGGTGACTGCTCTTAACCAGCATATTGGTTACGATAATGCTGCTAAAATTGCTAAAAAGGCACATAAAGATAACCAATCTTTAAAAGAAGCGGCTATTGAATTAGGCCTTTTGACTGCCGATCAATTCGACCAATGGGTGCGCCCTGCTGAAATGACCCATCCTTAAGTATGCTATGATTGGAATGAGGGTCATTCCTTCTTTAAGTCGGAATGGCTCGTTCGTTCAATTCATCATCGGGGTATTAATGCGTATCACTGTTAACGAAATTGGCCAACAACAACGCCAGCATATCCTAGAAACCAACCAGGATAAACTGCTGCCATTTCTGCAAGAAACTAATGAGTCTCAAGGATTGAGCTGGCTTTATGAGGGAAAATTGCAAGCACATATTCGTGTTTATATCAATCAACAATGGATTGCAGACCCCACTAATCAACCTATCCATAACAACGACGTCATTGACTTGATTAGCCCGATGGCAGGAGGCTAATACGAATGAGCGATAATCGCTATCATCGGCAACAAGTGCTTATTGGCCAGCAAGGGCAAAAAAGATTGAATGACACGTCTGTGTTACTCATCGGTGCAGGCGGTATTGGATCACCGCTTGCTTTATACCTTGCCGCGGCAGGCATTGGCAAACTGGGGATTATTGATGATGATGTGGTTGACCTGTCCAACCTTCAACGGCAGATATTGTTTGACATGGATGATATCGGTCAATCCAAGGCAATTCGAGCTCAACAAAAATTACAGCGCCTTAACAATGAGATTGTTATTGAAACGTTCCCACAACGCTTTGATGTCAACAGTGCCCATCAACTAATTCCTGGCTACGATCTGATGATAGATGGCAGCGATAATTTTCCAACGCGTTATTGTGTCAATGATTTTTGTGCGTTGTACCAAAAGCCCTTAATCAGTGCCAGCGTTCATCAACGCCAAGGGCAAGTCATGTTTTATAATGGACAACAAGGGTGCTATCGATGCCTATTTCCGCTACCGCCTTTAATCAGTTTCAACTGCGCAACGGCGGGAGTCATGGGTCTGACTGTTGGCATGACGGCAATGACGGCCGGAACCATGGCCATCAATTATTTCCTAACACCTGACAGCGCCCCCATGCATCAATTGCTTTTGATAGAAACACAGCCCATCGCCATAAAAACTTTTTCGTTTGAACCAAACAGCCAATGCCAAGTCTGTGCGCAACTAAACCCGTTGAAAGAGGCACTCAATCATCGATATCGTCCTATAGGCATTGCCCCAGAAGAAAAAGCACTTAAAAATTACCAGTGCATCGATGTTCGTGAAAGTCATGAAGATCGCAAGAAAACCTTATCCCCTGACGATATCCATTTGCCGTTAACGACTTTAGCGCAAAACCTCGACAAACTAGGCGATAAGCCACTCTTATTTTATTGTGCAAAAGGGATCCGCTCCCACCAAACTGCCTTCATCATGCGGGATAAAGGATATGACGCCTATTACTATTGCGGTGAGCTTAGATAAGTTGTTTGGAATGCGTCAGCGATGCTTACTTAACTTGCATTGTGGCTATATCTGATCCAGAACATGGATCCTTAGAGATATTCTCAAAGAAAAAAGAACCGCCCTGAGGCCTTTTGGTTTTCAATTGTTTAAAACTCTCGAACACAACACCCTCACCCAAGTGGAGGTGATTTGAAGACATGGCGAGCATTACCTGCTCATATAATGACTTCCATCCCTCATTTTGTTCATGACTTTCATTCATTTCGAGGGATAAATAATGATTGCAATACTGCTTTGCAATCAACTGCATATTTTCAGGCGTTAATATCACTTTATTCGCTGGATTAAGATTAACAATGACAACATCGACAGCCGCTTGGATATCCGTGCCATTTTTTCGCACAAAAACCATCAAATCAGGTTTATCATCCAGTCGCACTAAGTCACTGGAATATCCCCGAAGCGAGGCAGGCAACTGCTTCAACAAGGTATTTAGCTGCTTTATAAAAGCAGAATTATCCTGCAGACCTAGCCAGCCATTTTCATAGGTTCGCGGTTTGGCAATAAAATCTTTCGCCTCAAATGTTATTTTGATTCCAAAGGTGTCGAGCAATTCGGCGAAAGATTGTTGAACACCCCTAATACCCGCATTGATTTGATGTCTGATATTATCCTTATGCGCTACTAACAACCGCTTTTGCATCTCAGGAACACTGTTTAAATCATAATAAAGCGCCAGCATCCATTCTTTATTAGCATTTTCTCTCATGAAATTGTCTTTTGCCATTTTTTCTAATGCAATATCAGCAAGTGCTCGATTATCACTAAAAATGTGATGTGTTCGTTGAGGGTAGTACGATTCATCCACCGCACCCCTTCGTTGAAACACCGTTTTATCTGTCACATCGCTTGTTTCATCACCAGATAATACAAACCAGCCTCCACTACCGGTCAGTGCGGTTAAAGCGAGTTTTTCAAAGACTAAGGTTTTGAAATCGCTCAGGGTCTCTTGCTTTTTTTCTTCAATTTCTCGTTGTATTTCATCCGCATACGAAAAAAGAAGTGTCGTTTTTAACGGTTCAGGAACTTCTTCAACGGATTTCACACCAGACAGTTGATCGAGGGCCAACATATTGAGGTATGCATTATCCGATTTCAATCGACTTGTAGCCATTTGAAATAAAATTGCCATAGCTAACGAGTGAAAATCATGGTTACCACAAAAATTAATGCACCCCCCTTTTGCATCGGTGCGAAAGATGCCATTTTTTTGTTGAAACACAACGCTTGCTTTGGCTAGCTCGTCTTGTTTAATTTTAGTTGGTAAGCCAGAAGTGCGCCTATCAATATCTGCATTAAATACTTCCGTGGTTATGTGGGTTGGGCCAATGGTCGGTAATTTTAGATACTCAACTTCCTCATGGAGTGGACGTTTACAAAATAGCGATTCATCCAGAATAACAGGCTTGGGTTTTCCATGTTCTTTGGCCAGGGTATCGATGTATTCATACAGCGCACGCCTCACTTCAGGGTGCACATAGCCCACCGCATCCACGCGAACACCATCAAATCCATAAATTACCATGTATTGATAGATATACGGCTTCCAAAATTCATCGATAATTTCATTTCTAATGTTCTCATCGTCATAATTAAAACCACGGACGTCTTTAAAATCACGATGTATGCCCTTCACCCAATTTGGCCTTTCCTGACATATCGGTGAATCAATGGCGATGTGATTTAGGACTAAATCAAACATAGGCACAATATCAAACTTTCTCGCCGTACTGGTAAATGTTTGCAACGCTTTGGCATTGAGTTGCTGTGCATCTTCTTTGGAATCCTTGGCAGGATTTAAGCAAAATCGCGGATTAAAAGTATGCGGATCGCTCATTCCATATAAGCTTTTTGTCACTTCGTTGTCTAATTTGACCCCATTGTTTTTATCGGATTTATAGAAGTCGCTTATGTCGCCCGGGAGTTGTAATGGATTTATCCATAAAGCGTTAAATCCCATCTCTTTTAAGGTGGGTAAATAATTGGTCATATCAACAAACGAACGAAACTGGGTCGGATACATGTCATAACAACTAATAATGCCATTTCCGTCAGTTAAAAAATGATAACTCATACATCTCTCAAACAATATCAATCAATTGACTTACGTAGCTGTCTAAGCGACGCTAGTATTTTACAGTCACACCTTCTAAATCCGGTTCTATTTCTGCTTTCAAATCCTTGCCAAATTTTTCCAATAATTTTTTTGATTGGTTAGAGGCGTTATCATAAATCTGATTCACCATTAGCATAGGAATTTTACCTTTTTCAATGATATCAGAAATCGCCTTCTCCCAAGATGTCATCTGCGATTTATTTCCTTCCATGATACCTTTTCCAAAATAGGCAATATTAATAGCACTTTGCGAATGTGGAGTAGTTGATAATATTTTGGCTATAAAGAGTGCTTCTAACGCTAGTTGATAATACTTTGTGGACAAATTCGGGAGAATTGCCAAATTGGCATAGGTCTTGTAAAGCAATAAATACCCCGGTGTCCAATGATACTGACTTGCCTCTTGCGCAAACCCAATTGCTAACGTGGCATGCTCTGCAAATTGCACTTTAGATAACTCATACGCCCAAGTAGCTAAGGAGTTGTAGGCGTAAAAACAGTGATTTTCGGCGCTTTTTTTTAAAAAATCGCGCTCATTTTCGCTAAACCGGCTTTTCGTCTCCGCTCGATACTCGGCTGCTAGCCAATAATAATAAATTCCTTTTACAGTTTGAGACACTGTCATAGGGGGGTAGATTTGATAGGAAATGGCGTAAACGCCAAAGCGTTGCAGGTGCGATTCCCACAAATCGTTTTGTTCTTTCTGTGAGCAAAATGCCTGGATGGATTTACTTAGTTCTGTGAATTTAACTAACGTGTGTATGTCGAGCCCTTTTAATAGTGCCCTTGCTTTGGAAGTATCCTTAGCGGTTATCTGAGTTTCAATATGGTTAATTCTTTCTGATTCATCAGTTGTTGCAGAAAGCCACTTAGTATAGGAAACAACCATACATACTCCAAATAGTTCTACCTAATTAGGAAAAACAGTATAGACCGATTGAAATAAGTCTATTGCTTTACCAAATGCACATTAATAATTCATGAAGCGGTATATATTAGCATAATATGTCCAATTTTAAAACTGATACTGTTGGAGGTAAGCACCTATACAATGTACTATATTATATCTATATAGTTTTAAATTAGGCATTTTACTATGGCTAACGCTAAATATGAACAACAGGATATCCAGAGTGGTCCTAAAAGTCCCGTGTTGGATAATAATGGTATTTTACGTTGTTATAATATGTTTCCCACCCAATTCAAAACCATAACCGAGATGACAGCGTATCTTTCCGAGTTGCAAAGGATGGGATTTAATGCTGTCTGGGTAAATCCTATTCAAACGCCCGGCCGTGTTGAAAAACTATTCAAACGTGACAAAACCAATGGTGTGCGAGCCTATAACGAGGTTTCTGGTAGTTTATATGCGATGGCTTATCCAGACATGATTAGCCCCTATGTTAATCCCCTACCTCCGAACACGAGTTTGCATGATAAAAGAGACTCAGATACTCACGTCATGCAGCAATTTACCGAGGAGGCACGAAAAAATGGGTTAGTACCCATGTTTGATTTAGTGTTAAATCATGTGGCGGTGGATTCACCTTTAAGAATCCAGCATCCGGAATGGTTTGAGAAGGAGCCCCATAGTGACTTTAGAGATGCCATTGCCTTTACGTACAAAGACCCTAGCATTCGTCATCAAATAATTGAACAGTTTTGGAAGCCTTATATCCATAAATACATGGTAACTTATGGATTTGAAGGGGTTCGCGTTGATGCGGTAGGGTATTTGCATCCTGAATTGCGTAAAGAAATTTACGCATATATTTATGACCTCGCCGACAAGTATCGCAAACCTAAACCGGTTATTTTAGATGAGCTGCTATTTAGCAGCAGGGAACTTGAAACGGAAGTTGACAAATTACTACTACCCAGAAAAGGCCCCACACATATCACTCGAGGTACTTACTACGCAAAACGCGATGATTATGGTGGTTTGCCCGCCTGGACTAAAGTCGAAGAAGGTGTCAAAGCACAAGCGGTATTTTTGAATAACAACAAGAAACCTTTCCCAAACCCTCAAGGAGGATGCATTGCCTTTACGGGAAATCATGACCATAATTCGCTCGCAATGACGATTATGTTAGAAATGGCAGAACATCGCTTAGCCAACGATCAATCAATGCGTGAGGCAAAACAAAAATTCATCGAAGCAAATAAGCATTTGGCCAACGAGGAAGCCATCGAATCGCTTTTCCTTTACTCCTATGTCAAAGAGATTATAGGTGAAATTCAAACGGGTAATCAAAAGACAATTGAAGCACTGCAAAAAAAAATGCGGGAAAAAATTGCCATTTGCGCGCTGACTTCCAGCGGAGGGTGGTATGCCTTATCCGGGGATGAAACCGGTGATTTTCTTGCGAAACCGGTATTTAGGCGTCTTCATGCCATGGATCAAACCTATTATGCCCAGCAAACGCATAAAATTTTTAACAAAAACCATTCAAATCATGCTGTAGCGATGGCAGTCTTAACGTCAATGGCCCAGGAAATCGCAAATACCAATTCAAATAATGAACCCGCTGGCATTGCCTATAACTACTTTCACAATGATTTAAACACACAAAATCGTTTACTTGTGTCATTTTTGGAAACATTACAAAATCAGATAAATTGTGGCGATGAAGTAGTTTGCAATTTATTTCAGCAAAAACTCCAAGAAAAAAATATCACTATTAATTTTAAGAAGGAAGACTACATCCCCGCCGAAAGAACACCTAAGAATGGTTGGTTTGGCCAACATAACATGAAAGACTTTATGGCTCAAATCAATCAATTATTAGCAAACTTGCCTAGTTCCAATCTGGGATTTTGGAGTGAGGTTTTTCCAATTCCCGATAAGCCAAACCTTGTGGCAGTTGTCCGAAAAAACGGTATGCTGATAGACTCTCCAACCGAAATAGTCATTGTTAACATAAATCCTTCAAAGCCAGTTGAATTAACTCGGAAGGATATTCACACCCTAGCGTGTAATTTCCAAAAACGAGTAATTCCGGAATATGCGGATGAAGAAAAGACGCATTACAATTGGCAAATGGGAAATGTCAATTTCGATCTCGCATATAAGACAATAATGGACTGTATCGATGGTAAAAGAATTCACGTTGATCAATCGATTACGACAAACTTTCCCGTAGAAAACCGGTATAGAATGTTTGCGGACAAAAAAGTTTCAGACCCTGACATGAGAAAGATTGAAACCATGTCCCAGGAGGATACGGTGTCATTAGAATTAGAAAATGCGCCTGAGCAGCAAAGCACCGATCAAACCATGCACCCATTATCCAGCACAATTATCGTTAAGGATTAATCGCGCCAACATACATCTGTCGTCCCAGTTTGTTTGTATGCGCTACTCTGTTTTTCTAACAGGACTCCAGTTGCCGTCTTTGCGAGCGTCAGCGAAGCAATCTAGCATAGATCTTAAACATGAGATCGAACTGGATTGCTTCGCTGACGCTCGTAAAGACTAAACATCAGTCATATGATATATCATTAATGATTTTTCAGGTACAAACCTAAATCTGTCTGCGTTAGCGGCAGATTTTTATTTTTGGAAATAAGGTCTACCACTAAAAAACTAGCCAAGTAATTGGATGCAAGTATCCTCACAGCCAATACACAAAAATAAACAAAAAGAGCCAAACCACGTCAACAAAGTGCCAATACCAAGCGACTGCTTCAAAGGCAAAATGACGCTCAGGCGTGAAATGATGTCGATAGCAGCGAATAGTAATGACTATCAGCATAATTGTACCAATGGTGACATGTAAACCGTGGAATCCTGTGAGCATGAAAAAGGTGGTGCCATAGATCCCTGCATCGAGCGTTAAATTCATCTCCGTATAAGCTTCATGATACTCATAAGCTTGCAAGGATAGGAATAGACAACCTAATGCAATGGTAAAGATCATACCAACGATCAATTGCTTTTGCTTGTGTAACTTTAAGGCCCAATGGGCCCAGGTAATTGTTGCACCTGACGTTAATAAGATGACCGTATTAACCGCCGCTAATCCCCACGCTCCCATTGCCTCTTTCGCGCCGACAAAATTGATATTATCGGGGTTTTTGATCAGTGGCCAGACTGCTTTAAAATTATCCCATAATAAGTAATTGGTTAGTGGGTATTTCTCGCCACCTAATATTGGTACAGACCAATAGCGGGTAAAGAATAGAGCACCAAAGAAGGCGCCGAAAAAGCAGACCTCTGAAAAAATAAACCAACACATTCCCCAACGAAATGAGCGATCCACCTGGATGTCATATAACCCCTTGTTATTTTCATAAATCACTTGGCCAAACCAGCCAAACATCATGAAAACAAGGATGCCCAGACCCGCCGTGAAAACATAAGGCCCATACCAATCGGCGTGTAGCCAAGACCCTGCACCAACGAGCATCGTCGTCAAACCAATAGAAGCAACGAGTGGCCAGCCACTGGGTTTTGGAATGTAATAGGTGCTACTGTGTTCGCCCATTGATTCAATCTCCTATCAATTAGTTATGACGAATATCGACTCGTTACATCAAATAAAGTGTATGATAAAGTCACGGTGTTAATGTTTTTTGGTAATTCCGGATCCAAATGAAATAATAATGGCATATCCATCGCTTCATGCCCACCTAACGTTTGCTGAGTAAAGCAAAAACACTCGGTTTTTTTAAGGTATTTCGCAGCCAACCCGGGCGTCACACTCGGAATGGCTTGCACGATCATTTTATGATCTGTTTTATTCTCAGCATAAAAACTCAACTTCGCAATGTCCCCTGGATGAACCCGAATCGTTTTAACTTTTGGGTAAAATGCCCAAGGAACACCGCTATTGTTGGTCGCAATAAACTCAACCAGGACGGTTCGGCTTTTATCCACATGCGCTTTACTGACGTCATACGATACTGCCTCGCCACTGGTTTTACCGTTAATACCCAGTGTTTTACATAGGCTATTATAAATCGGCACCATGGCAAAACCAAAAGCAAACATACCCAACACGGTACAAGCAAGGATGACTATTAACTTTGTGTTTTTGTTTCGTGCCATAAGCTAATCGTTAGGGTTGTCTCACCTCTTAGGGTCAGATCACCGATATTCCTTAGTTAATCGAAGGAGGAGTTGTAAAGCTATGATACGGTGGTGGGGACGACAACGTCCACTCCAAACCATGCGCTCCTTCCCAAACCTGATTATCCACTTTCTTACCTTTACGGATTGTGTGGATAACATTGTATAAAAATAGTAGCTGAGAAAACCCAAATACAAAGGCACCAATTGAGGTCACCACATTAAAATTGGTAAATTGCAATGCATAATCGGGAATACGCCGTGGCATACCCGCTAACCCTAAGAAGTGCATTGGGAAAAAGGTGACGTTCACGGAAATAACCGATAGCCAAAAGTGCCATTTACCCAGTTTTTCAATGTACATGTGACCTGTCCATTTGGGAATCCAGTAATAGGTGGCTCCCATCAAGGCAAATATCACACCAGGTACCAATACATAATGGAAATGTCCCACAACAAAATAGGTGTCCTGATATTGGTAATCGGCAGGGACTAAGGACAGCATCAGCCCCGTAAACCCACCGATGGTAAATAAGAACACAAATCCAATTGCAAATAGCATCGGTGTTTCAAAGGTCATCGACCCTTTAAACATGGTACTCACCCAGTTAAATACCTTAATGCCAGTTGGCACTGAGATGAGCATCGTTGCATACATGAAGAACAACTCGGCTCCCAAAGGCACTCCAGTGGTAAACATATGGTGCACCCAAACAATAAATGATAAAAGCGCGATACTCACCGTCGCATACACCATAAAGGTATAACCAAATAAGGGCTTACGGGAAAAAGTTGGAATAATTTCTGAAATCACACCAAAGGCAGGCAAGACTAAGACATATACCTCAGGATGACCAAAGAACCAGAAAATGTGTTGGTATAAAATTGGGTCACCACCACCACCTGCTTCGAAGAAACTGGTGCCAAAATGTCTATCAGCAAGCATCATGGTTACCGCGCCTGCAAGAACGGGCATAATGGCAATTAATAAGAAGGCGGTGATTAACCAAGTCCAAACGAACATTGGCATCTTCATGAGTGTCATGCCAGGTGCACGCATGTTCAATATCGTGGCGATAATATTGATAGAACCCATAATGGATGAAATCCCAGCCATGTGTATGGAGAAGATCATAAAATCGGTGCTGGGTGGCGCGTATTTAGTGGATAAAGGCGCATACAAAGTCCATCCAAAATTCGGGCCTCCGCCCGCATGAAACATGGTTGAGCCTAATAGACCGAAGGCAAACGGCAGCAACCAAAAACTCCAGTTATTTAATCGAGGCAAAGCCATATCAGGCGCACCAATCATCATGGGGATTTGCCAGTTTGCCATACCTGTAAATGCCGGCATAACCACCCCAAACAGCATGATAAGACCATGCATGGTGGTCATTTGGTTAAAAAAGTTGGGATCAACGAATTGATGACCTGGTTGGAATAGTTCTAATCGAATCACTAACGCCATGGCGCCAGCCACAAAAAAACTAACTAAAGCTAAACATAAGTAAAGCGTGCCGATGTCTTTATGGTTGGTGGTGAAAACCCAGCGTTTGATAAAGCCTAATACCCCTTTACCTTGCTCTGGACCATGATGTTCGTGCGCATCGTGGGATGTAAACGCTTGACTCATCCTAAACCTCCAATTTGTGCTTTACTAACTAATTTTGGTGCTTTCACGTCGGCTTTTCTGACTTTCGCCACATCAGCGGGTTGAATTAAATCACCCGTTTTATTGCCCCATGCATTGCGCTCATAGGTTGTGATTGCTGCTATTTCTTCATCATTGAGCTGATCTTTATATGCCTGCATTGCTGAACCGGGAACGCCATTTAAAATTAGCTCGATATGTCTTGATATGGGATGGCCAATGGCAACGGAACTGCCTTGTAACGCCGGGAACATGGGCGGTAACCCTTTTCCGTCTGGCTTATGGCAGGCTGAACAGATTAAATTGTATTTTTCTTCCCCTTTTTTCATTAATTCTGCAAAGGTCATGTCCTTTGGTGGGGCTGCTTGTGCTTGATCTTGCGCATATTTATCAGTGACTTTTGTTTGTTGCTTAACCCACTCAGCATACTCTTTTTCGGGTAAGGCTTTCACAACGATCGGCATGTAGGCATGGTTAATCCCACATAATTCCGTACATTGGCCACGATAGACGCCTGGCTCTTGTATTCTTGCCCATGATTCATGAATAAATCCAGGAATAGCATCCCGCTTCACGCCCAGATCAGGCACCCACCAGGAATGAATCACATCGTTGGATGTGACAAGGAAACGAACTTTCTTGTTAATAGGTAACACCAAGGGCTTATCCACTTGTAACAAATACCACTGATTTTTAGGTTTCTTTCCTTCAATCTCATCATACGGTGTCGAAAGATTGCTGAAATAATTTATCCCTTCATTGAGGTATTCATATCGCCATTTCCATTGGTAACCGGTAATTTTAATGGTGACTTCGGATTCTTCAGCATCTTCCATTCGCTGCAAAACTTTCGTTGCAGGGATAGCTAAACCAACTAAGATCAGAAATGGAATGATTGTCCACACAATTTCTAATCGCGTATTATCATGAAAAGACGCTGCTTTGTGGCCAATCGATTTTCGATGGTGGATAATTGAGTAAATCATCGCCCCAAACACAACGATACCAATGATCAAGCATATCACCATCGCAATCATATGCAGGTCAAACATGTCTTCACTCGTAGGAGTGACACCACGGGGCATATTTAATTGCCAAGGATCCGCCGCAGCGGACGCTACACCCATGAAACCCATCATGCAAAGCAGTGCCATTGTATGACCCAACTTGACCCTTTTTAGCATCCCCATACCTCTTCTTATTTTAATCATGGTTTTGGTTGCGCCATCAAAATGAAACAATATGACGCGCTTCTTCAATTACCAAAGTTCGTAATTACCTTCCGATTTAGAACGTGAAACAATGTATTTTATTGCTTCAATTATTTCCCCGTTGGTACAATGTTTGCATCCGCCATTAGCCGGATGATGTTCTCCCTTCAAAACGTTTGTAATCAAGACATCGATGTTCTCTTTAATTAGCGGTTCCCACACATCTTTATTCCCAATTTTTGGCGCTCCCAACTTGCCTTCATCGTGACAAACCGCGCAATTTTCGCTATAAACCATTTTGCCATTGGATGGATACGTTTTTGGCCCGCCACTGGCCAGATTGTCCCATTGAGAACGGGTCAACGATCGGTTTAACATATAATTAATCGCTGAAATGATATCTTCATCCGAACATGTCACACAGGCGCCCTTATAGGGCATTTGGTTATAGCCATGGATTGCGTGGCGATATAAACCCGTTAAACCACTATTTTGCAAGCGTAAAAACCAATTCGCACCATCACCAATTCTTGGCGCACCCAATTCACCATTTTGATGGCAGATAATACAGGCATTCACATAGACCTGCTTACCACGTTTTAGGGTTGGTTGTTGGTAAGAAGGTGACACACCTAACGGTTCTTCACTGGTGACTGTTTTTAAGTAGGTTGCAATGGATAATCGGTCATGTTCAGTCAAATACCCCAAACTATTATGGTTTACATCAGCCATGGGGCCAGATACGGGCCCTGCACGATTGATCAACAGTCCTTTTGCAAAAACATCCGCAATATCATATCGATTGGCTGTTTCAAGACCATATCGGGTAATATTGGGGGCCCAATACCCATCGATAAAACCACCTGTAAGATAATAGCGGCTCTTGGGTGCGCCCAAGAAATTAAGGGGAGTATGGCACATGCTGCAATGCCCTAACCCATCGACGATATATCGCCCACGATTCCACTCCGCCGATTTTTGAGGATCATATTTGATTTCGTTATCATTGGGGAAGAAAAATAAGAAATTCCAACCCCATAAGGAAAACCTTGATCCAGGCACACTAAAAGGGAACGGTGGTGGGATATTTTTCTCTTTGACAGGTGGAATGCTCATGAAGTATTTGTACATTGCCCGCATATCATCTTCGCTGATTCGAGAAAAATAGACATAGGGGAATACTGGGAAATAATTATGTCCCTTCGGATCACGGCCATCTCGTAATGCGCGGATAAAATCCTCTTCGGTCCAGTTGCCAATGCCGGTTTCTTTATCAGGGGTAATGTTAGGGCTATATAACGTACCAAACGGTGTTGCGATGGGTAGTGTTCCTGCAAACGCAGCTTTCCCATCCTTGACGTTGGTATGACAAGCAAGGCAATCGCCAATTTTTGCTAGATATTCGCCTCTTTTTATTAATTTTTCCTCATCGCCAGTCGCAGGCTTGGTAGGAGGATACTTTGGATAAAAGCCATCTAAATGAGGTTCAATCCTAAGGACTGGTTTTAATTGACTGGCATCAATAGTTGGCTCTTCAGCATACACACTGAGGCCATAACCAAACGATAAGGCACTGACAATTATTAGAAAATGCTTCTTTAGCCAAGAGCTCACGCGCTCACTCCTCTTTATATTATTTTTATCTGTCGTTACCGTATCTGCTTACCCGAAGGAAAAAACAGGCAGGAAAATATTTTGGTATTTTATACTTGCTTTGGCGTTGGTTCAATTAAATCATTTGATTATTTTGAATATGTTATCAATTCACCGATTTTTTTAACGGTCAGAAGATCCATAATGGCTCAAAATGGAGCATTATGTTACAATCGCCTTCCCCGGCCTTAGGGACTTACCCTCGGTGAATCAGCGACGGGCTCATTTGGTGGTTTCGCAGTCTTCTGCGTTAGCGATGTCTCGGATGTTGGTTGTGGATGGGCATTGAAAAAGCCAAATTTTGACTTGGTCAATTTAGCGAGTAGCTGGTTTTGTGGTTGTGAATTCGTCGTTAATTTAGCCACTTGCTTATTGTTATGCATCTGATTTGAAAATACAAATTCCTGATCGCTAAATTTTGGAATAAACGCCCGAGAGGTGGGTTCATCGGCTTTTTTCGGTTGTTCTTGTGGTGTTTGCAGCAACGATAGCAATCGCTTGGCATAAGGATACATGAGCCAGCCAATGGCTAACAGACTAACCATTGCCAGAGGAATCGAGAAATGGGTGACATTAAATGCCACAAGTATCGTAATCGCTATCACAATCATCACGTCTTTAATTCCCACTGGAAACGCTTTTGATTTCGCCGCATCGCTACTATCGATTTGATTATCTTGGCTACTTCCTACTTTTGGTTTGTTATTGGCTAATTGCTTTTTCAAACCATCGAGTGACAGGGTGTAACGCTCCCGTAGAGAAAGTAATTTTTGCTTGTTTTCGATGGCAATCCGTTCGTTATTATTTTGATAATCTAAGAAGGACTGTATAGCGAGATGACTATCCTCCGATATATCTTCCGGCATTTCTTTAAGCCATTGACATAATTGTTTGAAAGACGTCTTCGGCGGTAGCTTGGATAAGCAAGCAAAGAAATTTGGGTGAGCAATCACTTTGAGCAAATTAACCAATTCTGGGAACGAGAGGTTACCTAATTGTAAAATAAACTCCGGGTGTAATTGGACTAAGTGTTCTAGGCTTGCTCGATAAGGTGTATCTTCTAAAAACTGTGCTATGAGCGGGGAGCTACTCGCCGCTTTCAATAAAGTCACCACCGTATTGACGTTGAATAACGCTTCTACTTTTTTCTCCCGATAGGGTTCAAGCATTTTGGTGATTTCTGGTATCGATTGAACATAGGGGATATAATGTGGTTTTCCACTAAGTTCTAGATATTTGCTTAACGATAGGATGAGTGCCTTATTTTTAGCTAGCCCTCCAAATTTGTCGATAAGATCACCGACGGTTATATTTTCTTCGGTTGTTGCCGCAGAAAACGCATTGATTGCGTCAGTCAGATCCTTGCCAATATCATCTAAGCCTATCAAGATTTGAGCGATTTGCGATTCAGAGTCAGCAAATTGGTGTTTGAGGGCGTTCTTTATCCAGGTGGTTATGGTTGGCAGGATAAACCGATTGACAAGAAATGCAATGGGTCCACCCGTCATTATAGCACCGACTGTCAGCACTTTTCTAATACCATCCAGCCAATTGGTTATCCAAGAAATATCGATGACAGGTAAGCTAATTTTATCCCATTGCTTGGCATAAATTTGTTCTTTGGTTGTTTGTAAATAGTTGGCTGCAAAATTTTTGATTATTTCCGACGGAACTAGATAACCAACAACAGGCATTTCGGTTGCATAATTAAGTATGTCCGAGATTGTTTCGTTTGATTTTTCAACGAACGTGTCAATAATCTCAGGAGAGAGATACCCCTTTTGTTCTAATACCTGCCCTAAATTTTCTTTAAAACTACATGTTTGATTTCGGTAGGGTGCAAATAATTCGATCAACTCATCCACATAGTGAATCCCCTGTTGAGCATCTTGATGCCCTCTAACTTTCCAAAGCGTATGAAAGATATCGGCTAATGCCGCTAGCTGTTCGACCGGCGCATTTTCTAATTTCGACGCTAATTCATATAAATTATCGATACAAATCGAGGGCTCAACAAATTCAATATCCTTATATTTTTCTTGCGGAAGCCATGTGTCGACAATCGTTTGATAATGGTCAATGCGTGCTTGTAAAAATTCATCTTTGAATTCGTCTGTTATGTCGTTATATTTTTTTAATAATTCTTGGTAGTGTTTTTCAGCAAGATGATTAAAGGAGCTTAAATCACTGAGCAACTGCGTATAGGTTACCACTGAGCTATATTCGCCAAATTGAGGCGACAGATAGTGATCAGCCTGTTCACGTAGTTTTAGCAAAGTCTGGTGGACAATTAGATGTCTCGTATCTTCTAATAAGCGAAACTTAGCACGCTCTTGTTGTCTTTGTTCGCTAATAGCAAGTTGGTGGGCTTTAAATTTGCTGGCTAAGGTATCCTTTGAATCAACGGCAGAAGCGATGGTTTCCATATTGATGATGGAAATAAATTGACCTTGCTTACCATTACGAGCGGCCCGGCCTTGAATTTGGCGCAATTCACTGGGCGTTAGATTGACACAAGTATTAACAACAAGTAACCCACGCTCATTGGCAGGATCAATATCCGCTCCACGAGCTAGGCTTTGATTGGCTATGGTTAAATTCTCATCCTGCCCGGCCGTCAAAATGATTTCATCCTCACTAAGCCCGGTTTCTTCATAACCGTGATAAATCTGTACTTTCCAGTTCGGGTGGCTTGCCAAATAAGCGTTTAATTTCACTGTCGATTCAGGAGAATCGGTAATAATTAATATCGGCTGAGATGGATTTTGAGTTTGACAATGTGTAATCCATTCATTGATTTTTTTGAGATGGTCTTCTTCCCCGAATGCGGCAATTAGCCCTAAATCTTCTGAGAGATCTGGGTGAAATGTTGGATAACTATAGGCCGATAATCCTTGCTGCTGATAAAATTCTGCAAGTTCAACCGGAGAACCCGCTGTCCCTGTTAAGCCAACAATAGGCCCCTTATTTAAACGATAAAAATCGAAAAAGTTATTTGCACTTGTGACCACAAGCGTTTGGCTACACGGCTCAATCGCAAAAGGATGCTTGGGAGGCGGATTTTTATTGTTTAAGATGGTATGCACGAGTTGTTGTACATAATCGGAATAATTGACACTGGGATTCGGTCGATTGGTAGAGCTTATAATCGGTGCGGCATAACTATACTGTCCTTCATTGTCATTGACTGCAACCACATAGTAATCCACATTTTCTTCGAGTTGCAGTGCAATCATTGCGGAGTCGATTAACGTACTTAACACCTCATCGGAAATACGACTTGTTACACCATAAAAGGCTTTTTGGGGATTTTTACTAAGAAAATAGTTCCTTAAATTGCGGATATCATCTTTTTCACTGCAATAGTTTTCAGCAAATATCTCCTTTTCTTTTACAAAATCGATAACCCGTTGGTAAATTTGGTCCCAGATCTTTGTATCAGAGAATTGTGGGTCTAGCGTTGATGCTAATCGAAATTGTACGGTGGAAGTTAAGGTAGCATCCACTTCATCCGCGATTAAAGCACTATTACGTGGCATGGCCTTTTTGGCTAATGCCATGCGATCGCGAAATAATGAAAGGTTTGATGCCGTTGAATAGTTAATGCCATTGTCGACATAGCTAGCACGTTCACTATCAGGCAGTATAATTTCATTGCCACAGTCAATACCCAAATATTGATAAAAAGGCTTAAATTTTTCCAATGCATCATTGGCTAATTGATTATTTTCTGTGGCAACATCTACAGTGTGACCGGCTGCACAAAGTAACACACTATGGAGAGCGGCAATTATACTCTTACCTTCGCCTGTTTTAACTTCGTGGATTATATTATTGGGGTGCTGCAGGTGTTGCAGCAGTGTCAGAATTTGCGTGCATCGCGGGAATTTATGGGTAGTTCGATACAGTGCTTCGGCACCCAAGGCAATAAGCAGCAATTGATAGTCATGGCGGTTTTCGCCTGATTTTAGTTTATCCTGGATAGATTTAAACAGGAACTGAAACTGTTGCTCATCCAACTCATTGATGGTGAGCTCTTGGGTTATACCATTAATGGTTAATCGTATCGGTTTTTCAGTCATATAAGACATGATTGTCTGGTAATCTTGCCAAAGGGCATCTTGTTCTTCGATACTTAATGGCGCCCCTCCCGCCTCCTGGTGAGATTTTAGTTTGATTTGAGCAATTTTATCCTTTACAAATTGCGGTTCATAATGATATCGCTCTAAGTTTTCTAAGTGTTTTTGCTTGGTAAAATCAGCGATTGCGACCTTGATGATGGGAGCATGCAACCATTTTAATACTGTCTCTGTTTGAATATGGTATAAATTGCGCACTCGCAGGATTGCTTTTAAATCATCGGCGCTGTGTTTATCCAGTGCTTTTAATACAGCAGTTAAATCTTCTTTTTGAGATTCAGCAAGGATTTGCCCTAACGACAATAAAATCTGCGCGGCTTCGGCGGATTTGTTGTTGAGATAGGGAAGTATCTCACTAAAATTATTGAATTTATCTTTTTGCAAAAGCGATTGGGCGATAGTCAAAGATAAAGAACTCGATTGCGATTTCTGTGTTAACGCGATTAAATTTTTTAGTTGGGTTGCCGTTAAATGTTCATAGACAGAGAAAAATTGATGGCCGTTTTTTGAATGGATTATCGGAACGAGGGATGCAAAGATTTTTGCCGCTTGCTCGCCTTCTACAATCAAATTTTCGCCAAGCGTTATCAAAACTTGCGCATCGCCCTTAAACGCTGGTTTTAAAAACTCCGACATGACCATTGACAGCAGAGCGCTTGTTACTGGCAAGTTATCATAGAGCTTACGGTTGTTGCTTAAATATTGTAAGAATTGAATTATTTTTTTGTTTTGATGATTTTTGTTCTTATTCGTTAATTCCAAAGAGAGTAGCTTAGTTAATGCTAGAAATTGCTCAAGGTTGTCTGGATTATCGCTAAAGTCATCTAAGACTAAATACAAAAGACTTTTTGGATTCTCTGTAAACAAGGATGACATTTGTTCAAGTAGCGCATGTATCTGGGTGATATGGCGCAATAAGATCATCATATTAAGCTGAGGAAAGAGCGTTTTGAGATTGACCATTAATATCTGCTTCTGCTCAGGTGAAATACCTAATTGCCTGCACCAGCGATCCAATATATCCCAAGCCAGTTTATCATCGGGATTTAATTGGGATAATTCCTTTTCGATTGCAGTTTTTTGACTGACTAAAAAGCGACCCAGTTGTTTTGTTGGAAATTTTCTTAAAAAGACTTGCGGAATAGGCGTCTTCGAAAATTTAAATGCTTGTGTCTTATTTTCTTGCCATATTTGCCATAAACTTTCGATGCCTTTTTGTTGATTGGTCGGGATTTGATGTAAACATTGGCAAAAATCTCCCACATACTTGCTCAACTTGGTTAAATCAAGATTAATGGATGGATCCTGCTTTTTTAAAAATTGACGAAAATTCGTTGTCATCTCTTTTTCATCAACAACCAGTCCATAATCACTCCCCGTGTAATTAGCCACATAAAAGGCACTTAAACATTCGATGATGAAAGCCTCGTTTTTATCGGTGCATGTTTCTGCCAAGGTAAACAGCTTGCGATAAAACGCGATATCTTCACGTAAAGACAGTCCTCCTAGGTACCGAAATGTCGCCGTCTTCAGATAAGAATCACCCGGTTGGTGCTTAAGGATGGCTTGGAGTAGTTCCTCTTTGGTGACCGAATAGCGTTTTGTTTTAGCGTTAAAATGGGCGGTTTCTATTTTCATTTCTGCACAAACCAAATGAAAATCATTCCAATCAATAGCATAGGAGCTATCCATCGGCAAAAGGGATAGGCCTTTTATCTCATCAATTTGCTCTTCTAAGACATCTTTTTCCATCGCCCTGTCGATTAATTGTTCAAGCCCTTGGAAAAACGTATTTAAAAAAACGAAATGGTTAATGGATAGAGCCTTTTTTTCATCAACGAGATTATTGGCTAATTTATCTAAAAGCTGTTTAGCTTGCGATTGATTACCCGTATACACAACAAATTTTCCATAGAGACGATTCCAATATTTTTTGAGATCGTTTAGTTCCAGGTTTGTGAGCTCATAATTATTTTGTTTTAAATATAAAATTAAATGGAATGCGAATTTCTCAAAAGCAGGGGTATCCTGTATCGACCCCCCCTCATGAGCCCTTGCGGCCAATGTGAGAAAGGAATAATGATAGGGACGTACTAATAAATCATAAACTGAATTAATATCGGCGGCAAATTTAAAATAATATTGATAGAACAGCTCCCCTAATGAGCGCTCCTCAAGAAATGTTAACAATTCAAAAAAAGCATCAAGCCCATTTTTATCCAAACAAAGAATAATTTGCAGAATGATTTTTAAGTTATCGGCATTATGCACTTCAAAACGCGCAAAAAGGCGTTGCAATGGCTGATGTTTTTCATCATTGCCTGGGTAATATAACGCCACCAACTCAAATAAATAGGCTTCTAATTGAATAATTTCTTTTTCACTAAAAGGGGGATTCGGCTGATAAAGCTTGAGTAATGATCTCGCTTGTTCTATTTGCTTTTGCCTTGCTTGTTCATCTAGAGCCATTAACTTATCGTGGGGCAGTAATAAATGATAATCCAGCGGAATATCAAATTCATTGGCTTCAGGCGGTGATGCTTGCAGCTTTGCAAGATAATGAAATTTTGATAAATTTAGCGGCTGATAAGGTACCGGATTAGGAACGACATGATAAGTGGGGCACTCAAAATCATATAAGACCGGGCCTTGAAAAATTTTCTTTTCCACCCTTATATTGCTTTGCTGAAGCCCATCCAGGGCATGTTCGCTGTATACAGCAAACCAGTCTGCCATATTTTTAGTTAGCTCATCAACGTGCCTATGAGGCATTTTAATCAACGAATAAGATTGATGTTCGTTATCAGTGGCAATTCTTGCCACACCAAACAGCTTTGCTGCAATCTCTTCACGGAAGCTTTCATTATACGCTATTTGTTCATAATAATGTTTCTTACTGTGGTTGCTACAGTAATATTGTGTCAAATACACTTGGCTAAAAAGAAGATCATCTTGCGTCATTTGACTGAGTTTCTTCTTAGCATGGGCTTGTAGCATCTGACAATATTCTTGGAAATTGGCTGTCCACAAAAACCAGTGGAAAGATGACGTGTGAGAAGCCTGCTCAGATTGTGTTTCTTTCACGTTTTGCGTATTGACATACGACTCCTGAATTTGTTCATTGACGGCTTGGGTTTGGGAAACACTTTCTTGATGGGATAGCGCTAATTGCACCTTCGATTTGATTGCTTCTTTACTTAGCAGTTTTGAAGAACGAATATCCGGGCTTTTTTCTTCGGTGATAATATATGACCCCGGGCTAAATCGTTGCCTTTTTTTGGGGGATTGAGTAATCACTCTAAGGCTATTTAAATCGGATGACAGTTTATGGTGATACGGATGAGTTTCAGCTAAGAGTTTTGTCGATGATAAGTAATAACCAACCCCATCGGCTAATGGCTGAAATGGACCCACATGATTGCTATGGTTGGGCACTAGATTGAGTAAATTTTTCGTTGATTGATCGTCGGTTATCAAAAAAACATGGATTAAATTAGTGCATTCAGAATTCTTAATATATTCAACCAGCTCCTCATAAACCTTTTGCCGTATCGATTCATTGGCATACTGCTTCCCTTTCAATAGGACAACTTTTTCGTGTCGATATTGATTTAACCAAGTTGCTAATTGCTTAACAGAAACTGGGTAATTAAATGCCATTACATTATAAGAGCCATACTGACATTGGAGGTAATAGGAAAGCTCCGTGTCATAAAACGCAATCTCATTTAAAGGGGTCGTGTATTGATAGATAGTGTTTTTATGCGTTTTGCTATCATACGGCTCGGTGCAATAACGATTAATTATTTGCTTTGATTGAGAGTCATCGTCGCGGCTGATGCGAAATTTTCTCAGCAGCGCCTTTGCAAATTGGTAAGAAAGCCGATTTTTTCTTTTATAATATTCGTCAATACTACTAACACAGATATCAACGCCTGGACGGTAATGAAGCGGGGGAGATTCTCCCTCTGGCACAAAAAACACTTCCTTAAAATCCAGGCTGATTGTATTGCCTTTATCTAGTAGCTTATCCATATTTTCCATCATACATTGAACGATATTTGATATCTTTTGCCAATCGTTAATCTCATCAAGAAATGCAATGCGCTCCATTGAAATAGTAATGTGTTTTTTAATGGGAATCTTGGTTTGAGACAGGACGTCTAAACTATCTTTTGTATTAGCAGATAGTTGAGTGAATGCATTTTGGGTTTGGACATCATCTGAGGGAGAATAAATCGCTACTATTTTTTTAAGCAGGGTATCACTATAATCTTGACCGATGGCTTGAACACCATACTGCCATTCATAGCGTTTGATGTTGTCATCCCAGAAAAATGATGTGGGGATTTTTTTTACAACCAAGCATTGGCTTTTGACACTTTCTGGCATAGGACAAGTAGTTAGACTTAAAAATGACCAACATTATATCAAAAAGGCTTATTGTAATCCACCATGATCTTTGGCGAATCATCGCGATTTGCTCGATGGCTGGAAAAAAAAGGACCGCTTAATGAATCCTGTCATCCTCAAACTATGATATAATCTTTTACCTAATAGTCTAACAAGCAGGAAAGTCCGTGGTTTTTGTTTATGGTTTTATCCTAGGCATTTCGTTAATTATCTCACTAGGGCCTCAAAATTTATTTTTAATCCGCCAAGGTGTGCTTAAACAACATGCGCTCGTATCAGCTACTGCTTGCTTTGTCTGTGATATCATTCTCATTGGTGGCAGCATCACTGGCCTTCACCATGTGCTAGAACAACATCCGAGCTTGACCTTTTGGTTAACCTTAGCCGGCAGCGTTTTTCTCTTAATTTATGGCAGCAAATCCATTCGCGGTGCAATCACCCAATCCGGTCCAAAGCAAACCAATACGGAAAATGGCGAAAGTAGCTATTGGAAAATTATCTTTCTTGCCTTGGGCTTTAGCTTGTTAAATCCACAAGCCATTATTGATAGCATGATAATAATTGGTGGAGGCTCTGTGCCCTACAGTGCTCACATTACCACTTTTTTAATCGGCGTTCTAACAGCGAGTTTCCTTTGGTTTTTCTTATTAACATTGACTGCCTATCATTTTTCCGACTTTCTTATCCAAGATAAAATTTGGGGCGGATTGCAGCTATTAAGCGGCATCTTGATGATTGTCATCGCCATAAAATTAATATTGCCAACTTGATCTTAAGAACAAGTCGTTGCATGATGAAAGATTATCCGCAAGCGTCAAAAGGACCGGTGGCATGTTTCGCAAAAGTTTCATATTATTAGCATTATGCTTAATGCCTTTAATAGCACTTTCAGCTGCTAAACAAGCAAACAAACCTAAAAAAGTTAATGCGATTGAAAACGTGTTGGTCAATCATTTCCAGACCTACCATCAATTGGAATATTTTTCAGCCATCCAGGTTTCCATTAAAATCGGTGATAAATTAAAAACTTATGTGGTTGGCCACCGTTCCCACGATAAAAAAGTGCCAATCACCGCAAATGACTTGTTCCAAATCGGTAGTATTACAAAATCATTTACCGCGGCCCTGACACTATTGGCAGAAGCAAAAGGCCAACTCGCGATTGAAAAGCCAGTTAAAACTTACCTCAATGCCTATCCACATTGGGATAATCTAAGTTTGGCTAGTTTGTTGAATATGACCAGCGGTTTACCCAATTATTCGGACTCTCCCAAAATGAACATTGGTTATGTCGACAATATCAAGCGATTCTGGAATCGAACTGAATTAATCGATTTGGTCTATGTTAAAAACTATAGTCCCCCATTGCGACAAGGATACGATTATACCAATACGGGCTATATTTTGGTGGACATGATCCTCACTGGCAAAGGTCAAAGCACCTTAGCCCAATTATTAGAAGAGCAAATCATTAAGCCATTAGGTTTAAAAAATACATTCTACCCCATCCCCAGCGCCAACACCGACGTTAGCAAACGCCTTATTTCCGGTTATGCTTATAATGTCTATGTCAATCCTGAATTGGTTGGGCAAGATGTGCGTGAAAATAACTTAAGCTGGGCAGGTGCTGCCGGCGGAATTGTGGCCAATAGTGAAGATGTAGTTCGCTGGGTCGACGCGTTATTTTTGCAAAATAATTTACTGTCGAAAGAGCAAAAAGCAAAAATGCAATCCTTGGTGTCAGTAAAAACTGGCAAACCAATCAAGGAGGTTAATTGGCAAGAACCTCGAGGATTTGGATTGGGGATCATCCAAGCGTATGATAAACGGATAGGACGCTACTGGTTTTATGAAGGGGAAACCTTAGGGTATCGCGCTATATATATGGTTGTTCCCTGTAATAAGGTTATCATTTCTGCTCTATTTAATAGCGCTACCAATGGCGACAATGATAAAAGCGGTGAGTTAATGATGTCGCTATATAAACAAGTGCTAAGCGATAATCCTAAGCTTGAAAATTGTCGTTCTTAACCTTTTTCCGTGGCCCAGGAAAAAATTGATTCGTTTGTCGTTGATAAGTTCGATAAGCCTCACCGCGAGAACTCAAAGATCCCGCTTCTGTCATGGGACCGGTTATGTAGACCATGATGATGTATAGGGTCAAAGGAGATACGAAAGCAATCCAACCATTGGGAGCTTGAATAGCAATCAAGCTAAACCCTAGCCAGCTTAGCCAATCAAAAAAATAATTGGGATGACGGCAATATCGCCATAATCCATTTTGGCAGACGGCTTCTTTCGCATTTCGCTTATAAGCTTGTAATTGATAATCAGCTGCACTTTCACCGATTAACCCCACCACAATCATCATTATCCCTAAACCATCCCATCCCACCATACCGGTCCGTTTGCTAATAAAATAAAAAGACAGGGCGATTATAAAAGCCAGTATCCCTTGTAATTGAAAATTGAGGAAAAACCCTAAATCTTTGGCCATCTTCCAACCTTCACTTAATTTGGTATACCGTTTATCCAAATGTCCCTTTCCAACTCGGCTAAACCATAAATAACCACCTAATCGAAGCCCCCAAATCAAAAGCAGGGCGCCGCATATAAGACTTATCACCGCGTGATTTCCAAATAATAAAAAAACCCAGCCTGTCAACGTTAAAACGCTCGCCCAGCCCACATCGACAATGGAGGGGTTTTTTAAAAGACGATATAAAAACCAAAAGGCTGTCATATGCATGAATACAAAAATAAAAGCCCCAAGAAATATCATCGTTTATTCCTTATAAAAAGATAATGTAATAATAATGGCAGTAATATCATCCAAATTCCGCCTAAAGCTGGATAAAACCAATTTGTATTGATTGTTGCTGCCCCCACCACAGCACCCACCCAATAAGCAAACGGCAAAGAAAAAAAAGTAAGCACGCCTAAGACGACATAGCGATGTAACCATGCACTACTGGTGATGGGCATGGTAAAACCAAAACTTAACCACAAGCAAGCCATCCACGGAGGACTTACCATATCGGCAAACAGATTGGATTTAAAATAAATCAATCCCGTTCTTAAAAAGATGGAATCGACCAAGATGCCAATCAACATCAATACCAACGCAAAAAGCAGCTCTCGTCGCCACGGTTTAACACACACAATCTGTACAACAACCTGGGAAACAACGAGGCCCCCCGCAATGGCTGGCCCTAACCATTGATCACCGGCAGCAGCATAACCAATGCATACAAACCAGGTGATGTAATAGGCAATGAAATGATAAAGCCAGCACAGAACCCGTCCCATTATCGTATCGGCTCTTCGTATTGAACGGCCAGCCCAATCGTACCATGGCCAGCATGTAAACCAATGGCCAACGAAGCAGGTTCAATAAACTCTGGCTTCATAGAAAATGCTTCTTCGGTTAATTCCGCAAAGGAGCGCGCCTTTTCTTCAGCACCTGCGTGAATGATGGCATAACTCATCAAACGATTATGGCTGCTATTGTCTAAAACTGTTTGAATCATCTTGGCGAAAGCCTTTCTTTCACTAAAGGCTTTGTCGATAAGCATTACCTTACCCTCTTCATCCAGACTAAGAATAGGTTTTGCCCCACTCCATTGCGCAAGTTTACCTTTTATCCTACTTACCCTACCCGAGCGAATGAGTGAGTCAAATTGATCGACCATGACGAGCACTTGTATCCTGTTTGACAAAGTATCAATGACTTTTACTATTTCTTCGACAGGCTCGCAGGCTTTTATCCGTTTAGCCGCCTCAAGCACCATTAGCCCAGAACCCACAGCAACGCTTTTGGAATTGACGACGGTAATATTATCAAAATCCGCCGCTGCGCGAGCAATGGCATCGTGGGTTCCGCTCAGCGCTTGTGAAATGGTAATAACAATGACATGGTCATAATGTTCATAAATTTGTTGAAATTTATGCTTGATAACGCCAGGCGCGGGAAAGGATGTTTGCGGGTATTGCTTGGTCTGGCTGAGTTGCTGATAAAAATTGTCATTATCCACACAGTAATAATCTAATAAATCGTTGCCATCTAAATGGACATTGACTGGGATCAAGTGAATTTGATGGTCATCCATCCATACTTGGGGGACATTGGCGCTGGAATCCATGACCAATGCAATCGGACTTTTTCGATGATGGACTTGCTCATACTGGCGATGCATATCGTCAACTTTGGGGTATTTTATCAACCCATGATTTCTCAGCTCGTCAAATAGCAACCAGGGCTTATTACAGTGAACATGAAAGCGACACAGCCTGGGATTGACCGATATCACAACGCTATCCCCGTGGCTAGTTAATAATTTCCCCAAGGATTCTTGATCGATTTCGCTTTGACATATAACTGCTTCTGTACAATAGCGAAGCGCTGGTGGATGGTCATATTCTACCCCCAGATGGGCTTGCTGATAGATTGTTTCCGCTACCTCATGATGTTCATACATCGCTTTTGGATCGCAAATATAGTTGGTGAAGCCTCTAGCAAATTGGGTAAATCCGAGAGCCCCTGCATCAACCACCTTCGCCTCCTTCAAGACATCGAGCATGGACTGGGTGGCTTGCAAGGTTTTGTCAAGGCTATCTTCACAATCTTTAAAGAGTTGAATAAAGCAAGTTGACTGTTTGGCGTGCTTATTTAATAGCTCAGCCCATTTATCCATCATGGTCAAAATAGTGCCTTCAACGGGGTGGGCTATCGATTGACGCACGGAGGCACTTGCATGAAGAATTAATTTTGAAAACACCTGTGGTGAAACCACTAAATCATGATTGATTCCTTCCGCCAATCCATTGAAAAACTGTGAAAATATCATTCCCGAATTACCGTGAGCGCCGATGACAGCGGCATCTGCAATGGATTTTGCCGTTTCAGAAAGATCATCGCTTTGCTGGGCTAAATGAATAATTGCCTGAGCAGTAGAAGCCATATTATCGCCCGTATCCCCATCTGCTACCGGGAATACATTGATGGCATTCATTCTATCTTTTGATTCAATTAATTCATGACAACCATTAACAACACCATTATAAAACAAATCAGCGGTAAGATGTTCTATGTTCATACTATCCAATTGATTAAAAGAATATTTTCTTAGATTAGCAATAAAAATCTGACATCACCAGACACAAATAAGGATCTTTAGCTATACTATGTATAAATGCTATGTGTATTCACTCATGGCTAAGGTTTTTGACTTAAAAAGCACAAAAATAATAAAGGGGTACCCCATGAAAAAAATGCTTCGTCTTCTTGCTTTTTCCTATCTGATTATCCAACCCATGCTAAGCCTCGCCACTACACAACATTGGCGTGAATGGGTTGCTGATGTGCGCCGTGAAGCGCTTGGACAAGGTGTTTCAGCGAGAACATTTGATAATGCTTTTAGCACAATCCATGAGCCAAATCGACGCGTTCGTGGTTTATCAAAACATCAGCCTGAACATCGACTAACCTTTGAAAAATATGTGCATACACGCGCGTCAAAATATCGAATCCTGATGGGTGTCCGCAATTATAAGCAACACAAACATTTAATCGATCAAATTGCCCAAGAATACAATGTTGATCCATGTTTCATTGTATCGTTTTGGGGTATGGAGACAAGCTATGGGACGTATATGGGCGATTTCCCCGTCATTCAATCGCTTGCAACACTCGCCTATGATTCGAATCGAAAGCCTTTTTTCCGGAAACAATTATTATTAGCCTTGCAAATTCTCGATGAAGGCCATGTTAGCCTCAAAGACTATAAAGGGGAATGGGCCGGCGCTTCGGGTCAACCGCAGTTTTTACCGTCAAGCTTTAAACAATATGCCGTTGATTACGATGGTGATGGCCGGAAAGATATTTGGAAAAGCAAACCCGATGTTTTCGCATCCATTGCTAACTACATGAAACAAAATGGATGGCAAGGCTTGGAGCCTTGGGCGATTAAAGTTCGCTTACCACGCAACTTTGATGACAAACTTGAAGGGAGAAGTACGGTGAAGCTAGCCTCTGAGTGGAATGCTATGGGTATCCGCACTCTTGATGGTAAGGCACTGCCATATCAGCATCTGGAAGGTAGTATCATTAAGCCCTATGGCGGCCCGACGTTTCTCGTATTCCCCAATTATAAAATGATTCTGCGGTATAATCATTCTATCTATTATGCAGGGGCGATTGGCTATATGGCAGATAGAATTTGTCAACGAAAAGGCCAGTAATTTGGCTATTATTGACTCAGTTGGAAATAACGTAAGCCCCCGCATTGGATGAAGCTTGAATACGGGGGCTTATGCATCCATCCTAGGCAACTTCTGCTTCGGATCCCTTCGGTGAGTAGCCCTTTTTACGATCAGTGGCGCCACTTAGCCACTTGGGACAAACTTCCAAAATCGAAGCGATATTATCTAACTGCTCTTCATTCGGTGTAAGGTGGCCAAAGATCATAGCATTGGCCATGTGACGCGTGACCCCGAAAACTTTAGCAACCGCTTTAGTTTTATCATGCAATTCTTCTGGTAAGCCCAGGGTTGCCAACTCACGGTTAAACCGCTGAGAAAAGACTTTTGCGTTCATTTTTCGCTCCTTGAAAAAATCACTACACAAACGGTAGAGCACCTGTTATCCCTAACAAGCCATGCACCGGTATTGGCGCTTACTCTCTTGATACAAGTAAGTTACGGAAATGTCAATCATTTTTTTTAAATCTGGCCTAAAAACGTATTAAAAACGTGGGATTGTTTCATTCCTTGCCACATTACACTTATCTTGGCTATCAAGGCTATTCGGACGCCGCCTAACAAAAACCACTATACATTTTCGATGAAAATGCTATCTTGTATTTCTTGGATAGATATTACTCAGGAATTTGAGCATGAAAGGCCATGAAAGTGTTGATAAATCGGATAAGCTGTTTAAGTTAAAATCCTTAAAAGACCTAAATAGTAGTCCTGATCTGAGGCATGTTGAAAAATTCCGCGATAACCATCCCCAACTATCGGCACGTGATACCCGTGGTATGACAACAGAATCGTCTAATCCAACGCTATTTTCTGGTGAACTTTCCTTCTTAGCCAAACGACCACGTAAAAACAGTCTTTTAGTAACAACACCAAGAGAGGGTCAAATACCCATCGATAAACTCATCCTAAAAGGGCAGTTGACCACACTCATCAATCAATTACACCTCGACCTTCAAGAAGGAAAACCATGCAATCTCACCACATCCCAGCTTGAATTATTTTATCAATATTGTGAGACCTATTCCGTTTTGGACACAGACGAGTTGCAGCGCATTTGTGAAGAAAGACCACTCACCCCTTTTCTCTATCAGCAAATCCTGGGCCATCTTCGTCAATATCAAACCACCAAGCAAACGGTAATAGAGCAGGAATATGAAACGCTATTTTTAAAATGCTTAGGCTGGTATGATCAGTGTCATATTAAATCAGTTCCCAAAGAGCCTGCTTTTGTTGAATTATCGCATTCGAAAGCACAACAGCAAAGGCTGGAAATCCTTTGGAAACTGACCACAAAACAAGTTCAATATGTGGATAAATCAGACGAACTAGGCACCGTCGATTTTGCCAATGCGTTAAATGGATTATGCCATACAGCCACACCTGGCAAGCTCATTCGTGCCCTCAATAAACTTATTCCTTTGATGAATCGGCGACAAATTGGTATAGCTCAAATCATCGTCTTACATCTGGTGCATCACCGTAGCCACGATTTTTCCGACTATGCAAAAAATCAATTTGCCCATTTTTGTCATAAACTCAATCGTCGTCAACAAAAACTAACGAAATGTGATGGGTATTTTGGATCAGAAATTGAAACCGTTTTTAACCTTACTCAGAAATTTAATCAATCAATGTTGACTAAGAACATTACAAGCCTGGAAAAATCGTTTCAAAAAAGCTTGCAAAATAGTGAATTGCTCTCATTTTCTCAATTATTTGAACAAGGGATAAACGCCCACCGCAAAAAAAATCGACATGAAATTGCTTCAGGGATTGCCACCGAATTAATTAACGCATCGAGCTATTATTTTCAATCCATACCGATGGCTGAATTCTTTCAAGCAGAAGATAAAAGAGAGTATATCAATCAATTTATTCGTTATATTAATTTCTTCACAACCAGCCATATCAATACGTTGCTTGAGCTCAATGATACCCGTTTTACTGCAGCGGTTCATTTACTAGTGAACGTTGCAAAAAAATTATCTTACATCACAAAAGAAGGTAATTTTGCTGATATCAATAGCCTAATGATGCTCAATATGATTTTCGGCGATGCAAGAATCAGCAAACGAATTAAAAATTGCTCCCAGGTTTTATCGAGAGATAGAAAATTCATCCAAGAGCTGGACAAAACGCTGTCGTGTAATAATAGTTTCAAAGATTTAAAAAACATGACTAATGCCACCAATAACCATATTCCCAGCATCATCGTGTTACTGAGAAGTTTACAATTTGGAAAGGATGGCAACCCAGACGCGAGTTTAAAAGCAGCCGTCTTTGGCCAGGAAGTTGAGCAGGTGTATCAAAGCAAACAACGCATTGCAGCAAAAACTTTGTTTTTTAACACGAACATCATAACGGAGATGTCGGAAAAAATCAGTTGGGCAATATTAAAGCCACAACCCGTTACAATTGAGTGGGAGCATAAAGATGATTTTGAAACAAATCTTACTAAAATAGAATCGGCGATTCAAAAGAACCAAAAACCGTCTATCCATCAAAAGCGAAAAACCATCGATTGTGAAGATATTGCCACTTTTTTATGGTCTGAGTATCAAAATCAGCTCGATCCGGATGCCAACGATAAACCAGATAACAATAAGGACCTACTTCAACGACTACTCAAATTAACCAATACACTATACACACGAGCTCAAGAGCCCGTCCAATCGGCTACCACCTTAGATTATGCAGAACAGAGTCAAGCAATGCCAAGGCAACAACGAACGTCTTCTTTTTCGAAACTATCGCAGTTTGGTTCATTCCTTCTATTCGGGAGCAAAGAAGAACATCCTAGCAAATCTAAGGAACAAACATCCTCTGCACCAATTAGCCCAAGGTAGTTGATTTAAGGGTTGTCGGTAGGTCTCTGAAGAATAGACATTTTTTGAGACCTTAAGCTTACCCACAAACACAACCTTTCGGCAGTTTGTCCCTGTGGGATCCACACGAATTTTTTATGTAACTCAATGTTTTTAAATGAATATACCATACATCCCGACGTGCCGCGACGTGTTCGCGGCATCCAGGAGATGCTTATTAGGGAACCAATGGTTCTGGTAAAAACGATACATCGTGCTGGATACCGCGCATAAAGCGCGGTACGTCGGAAGTTTTAATTTCGTGTGGATCCCTCAGAAACAGGCCGTGGCTAGTCGGGACGTATTGAGCAAAGGGAAGCCATACATAAGACCGAGGCACTTTAATATAAGAGGAATTATGAGCTTAGTTAAGGAACATCCCTACGATTTAACAAAGTACAAACGCATCAATTGCAATGCTTTTTTCAAGCTGCTTAATCGAGGTTTTGCATCAGGCTGAGGTTCTGCGTTTGGATTTCGAATAAATATTTCCCCGGATGTTCGGAATGTGGTCAAACGATCGGGTTCAATCAATCCTAGATTGCTATAGCTTGCTGAAATAACAAATGGCAGTCGATTATGTTTGACTAATAAATCCTGACCAATACTGTAATCAATGATTGGATTTTGACATTGAAATACTCGCTTTTGTAAGGTTGGGACAATATCATAACTACTCGTTAAATAGTCGATGGTCCTAGGTTTGCTGTTTGGCCAATAAATAATAAGCGGAACTTGCACTTGCGCTTTGGTGAAGTTACCAGCATGCCCCCAGTAATTTTGTTTATTGTCATTAAATTCCTGGCCATGATCGGAGGTAATGATAATAATACTGTTTTTTAAATACCCTAGTTTTTCTAAGTTGGTTAACAGTTTTGCTAATTCACCGTCAACAAAATTGACCGCGTTTAAGTAGCGATTGTAGTAGGGCTTAGCATCCACATCGTTGGTCATGGCAATCCGTGAACATTGTTCTAAAGACGGCTGATAAGGGGTTGGATAGCTTTGATCTTGACAATATGCGTGCGGTGCATCATAGAATAGATTCAGAAATAATGGTTGCTTTTGATGGTTATCCTGCAAAAAACGAATGGCTTG
Source organism: Gammaproteobacteria bacterium (assembly GCA_020050355.1). Taxonomy (GTDB): domain Bacteria; phylum Pseudomonadota; class Gammaproteobacteria; order Francisellales; family CACEW01; genus CAIQBE01. The sequence continues at coordinate 91,739 of JAGVKT010000035.1, forward strand.
CTCCGTCACAAATTGATCTCGTTGACCAACATCGTCACCCGGCGCCCCATGAATATTCAAATCGCTTAAGCCATGATAAATTGTTTGATGAAACGGCGGATTGACCATTTCACTCGACCACACAATTTTGGTTAAGTAACCATACTTTAGCAATAACTGCATGAATACAGGTGGAATCTTATGTTTTAGGGCAGCGGTCCAGTAATTAGCTGGAATCGAATAAAATATACTGAACAACCCCGCTTGAGTTGCATTTCCGCCGCTCAAATGGTTGTTAAATTGCCAAGCTTTGTTTGCAAACTTATTTAGGTTAGGCATATGGTCTTTCAAGCTATCATACCTTAAGGAATCAACCATAATGAGGATGATATTAGGAGGATTCTCTGGCCTTGAACACAACAAAGGGTTCTGCGGATAATTCATTTTCTCATCTGAGAAAATAGGTTGTGAAAAGTGCTCTTCACTGTAGCGATACAATATATCTGCCGCATTTTTATCCGGGATCAAATAGACTAACAATTGGTTATATAATGGTAAATTGGGTGTTTGCTGACTAAATAAATTATTGTTGTTATCAATTGACAGCATTAACATGAAATAACTAAACAAGAACCCACCCAGCCAAAATGTCGCGAGTGTCTTTCCAAAATGCAGCTTTTTACGAATGATTATTTTTGTCCAAACGACATAGGCAACACAAATTTCAATAAAAAACACCACCCCAAGCACGGTGAAAAACGTGACGTATTCACGCATCGAAAATTCAAATACATCCATCCCTTTAGTTTCAAACAGCAAACTCAGAATTTGCGTATTGAGATGGAACTTAAACATGGAGAAAATATTATTGTTAATAATGAGCAACATCAGACTCAATGTGCCAATTCCGATGCAAAATAACCATATAAGCCGCTTAATCGGTATAAAGTAAGCTATGAGTAGTATGGGCATGGCTGGAAAAAACGCCAATGCCGTCATATAACAAAGATAATTGACGACAGCAAAAACGATGACAACTGTTTTGCCCGTTAGACTGGTAAAATCAACGATTGTATTTTCAAACAAGGAGGGTGATAGTAATATTTTCTCTAAATAGCCATAACCTAATAGCCAAAATAAAATAGCATTGAACACAAAAAACCAACCGACAAAACGCAGGATGTCCTTTTTATTTTGTGGCATGTTCATCGGTCTTCGCTACTCATCTCTATTAGGGAACGTCCCTAAACAATTAGTTACTATTTTAATAATAGTTGATTAATAATCCTGCGACAACTTCACGCTCAAGTTCAATCCCGCGTTAGAGCGTTGAAATCATTGTTTGATGATAAGTAACTCGGGTCGGTGACAAACCCTGTTAGTGCTTGCCTTTGATTTTCGCTAATGGGCAATTGTTCATATGCTTTGCACCTAAATATTGAGTGAGCGCATCGATGGCTTGGCGATGACTTGCAAAAAATAGGGTTTCTTTTTTCAAGAGAGGACACTGGCTATGTTCTAATATTGTCTTAACCGACTGTCTCATTCGAACAAACCAAACTTCCACACCAGCATCATCGAGCTGAAATACCACATTCTCTAAGGCTTGTAAGCCACTGGCATCAATTTTATTTACCCGGATACAATCCACGATAATATACTTTAATTTTGGACGGCTTCTGACTAACTCCAGCAAGGTATCGGCAAAATAGGTCGCATTGGCAAAATATAACGAGCCGCCAAAGCGAATCATGCTTATCAAATAACACGTTGCTTGCCCTGGGCGAACTTCTCCCCACTCGTTATCATCTTGGCGGACCAACTCCACGATTTTGGGATTCATTCCCTCATTTAAATAAATCACCAAAGATACGAGCACCCCTAGCAATATGGCATAATCGATGCGTGGCGCTAATAGCAAAGTAGCCGCAAAGGTAAATAACGCCAAAAACCCTTCATTCCGACTAACACGGAATATATGGAACATGGCAGGAAAATTGACCAGCCCAATGACTGAAACGATAATAATAGCAGCCAACGTTGCTTTTGGTAGATAATAAAATAGGCCTGTTCCTACCAGCAGTATCAAACCGACTGTCAGACCGGCGACTATATTTGAAAAATTAGTTCGTGCACCGCTTGCCATGTTTAATGCCGTTCGCGCAAATCCACCTGAAACAGGCATACTTTGAAAAAACGCCCCACTTATTTTAGCCAACCCTTGGGAAACTAACTCTTGATTAATACTCAACGATTCTCGCTTATCTGTCGCATAACGTTTGGCCACCGCAATCGATTCCATAAATCCAATCAAGGCGATCGCCAATGCACCAATTAATAAGCGTTTAATCAATCGACTGTCCAATGCAATCAATTGGAATGAAGGCAACCCCGAGGGTATGCTGCCAACGACTTCACCGCCAGTACGAATATCAACATAATCAAGATAGTAATCGTCGATTTGCCATACTTTTTTACCGACTTTGCCAATGGGCGACATTTGACCTTCAATGAAATAGCGCACCCCTTTTTCCATGCTTAACTCGCGCAAGCGAATGCGGTTTAAAGCAGTTTTATCAACCTTATCACGAATAATACGTTGCTCTAACTGCCATTTTGCTTGGCTGAGTTGGTTCATTAATCCCGCCATCTTATCTTCAGGGGTGTCTTCTGTGTCAATCGCCTCATCCACTTGACGTTGTGCTTTTTCAATATTGACAATTAACTTAGCGGAGTCTTCCTCAAAGCTTGCACGACTTTTTATGAGCATGGCTATAGAAGGGTTTATGATTTGATCGAAGGTCACTGTGCGTTGTTGCTGATAGTTTGTTAGCCATGCAATTAGCGTTGTTAACAACGCAACCATTAATACAATAGGCCATCGGCGGAAATAATATTGGCCAATAATGATCAAGAGGATGGCTAATAATCCAATCGACAGGCTCGCAATATTCACGAGATTGGGTATATCTTGTATCACCTTAAAAAACGCATCAATCGCATGAGTCGCAGGCGGGGTTGGAATACCAATTAAATTTCCCAATTGTGCTAAGGCGATGATTATCGCCGCTGCATTGGCAAACCCAATCATCACAGGATAGGAAATGAAGTTCATCACCCTTCCTAGCTTTAGCGCCCCCAAGCCACATTGAATTATTCCGGCAAGCAAACACAAAGCGATGGCATAAGCAATGTATTCATCGCTGCCAGAAACCGCTAAGTTCTGTAATACTGAAGCGGTTAAAAGGGAGGTGATGGCAACAGGCCCCGTGGATAAATACCGAGAAGATGCAAATAGACTTGCGATAATGGGGGGTATGAACGCCGCATACAACCCATAGTATATTGGTAAGCCCGCGAGTTGTGCATACGCTAAGGATTGCGGGATCAACAGCATTGCCACGGTAAGACCCGCCACCACATCCCGACGAACATTCGGCCAATATTTTAAATCCTTCGCCCAATCAAATAGGACCAGCGCTGCTTGTGTCCGATGCCAACGAGTCATTTACCGCTACCCGGAAAAATAGGGGCACGTTCGGTGATAATACCTTCAGCTAACAAGCGATTAGCAGCCTTGAGCAACGCATGATCGTTCCCTTTTCTTGCTCCTAATTGGACAGAAAAATTAAACCCACCCGCCATGGAGTAAGGCAGACTAATCGCTGGCATTCCCGTTTGATTAAATAAGCCTGTAAAGGGACAAAATAATAGATGTTGTTCGATGTAGGTATCAAAATGATCGGACGTGGATAATTGTCCAAGTGGTAAGGGGGGCTGAGCTAAGACCGGGCTAATAATCACTTCATTATCGGACAATCCCTCTCTGACAGGACGCAATAATTGAAAAAGACTGTCCCTCGCCAAAATTAAATCGGCGGCACTTAATTTTTTGCCTCCCTCATAAAAAGCCCAAGTAGCTGGCTCTAATAAATCAGAGGTAATCGCCTTTCCCGTTGTTTTCTCAATCCGTTGCATCTCCGCACTGATATTGGCTTTTATCAGCGTGAGGACTGTTTCACCGATTTCTTGCAACGGTAAATGAAATGCTCGCTCCACAACGGTATAGTTAGCTTGATTTAACTTGTCAATAAACGAGAGAAAGGCTTCTTGAAAGGGAGGAAATATCGGCACATCATTAAAAAGTCCTTTGCCTAGGACAAATGTTGGTTTGTCGGCCTTCTTTTCCTTGTTTAAGGGAGGATGAAAAAATTCAAAAATGCGAATCGTATCTCTGAGTGTTCGACTGACGATATTATTAACAGCCATCCCTGACCAAGGATCGTAACTAATGGGGCCAGTAGGCATCATACCCGACGACGGCTTAAATCCCACAAGTCCACAGCAAGCAGCAGGGATACGAATCGAACCACCGCCATCACTGGCGGTGGCAACAGGTACAATACCCGACGCCACTGCCGCTGCCGAGCCACCTGACGATCCACCAGCACTTCGGGTTAAGTCATACGGGTTACGGCAAGGTCCAAAAAGCTGACTTTCGGTCACATAGGATAGGCCAAATTCGGGTGTATTCGTCATTGCAAATGGAACAAAGCCCAATGCTAAAATCTTACCAATAAAATCATGTTGATACTGAGCCAAGTTATCGGCCAATAACCGGCTACCACATCGCATTGGCAGACCGGGGATGGCTTGGCCCAACTCTTTCACCACGATGGGCACACCATAAAAGGGTTCATCGCCTTTTAACTGCATGATAAAACGCTCAGCTAATTGGGGAAATTGATGCGTGATCGCATTGATTTTGCGATTCACCTGGTCAGCTCGTTCACAGGCAAGACTTAGCAGATCGTGGAAATTGGCTTCATTTTGTTTGATGGCTAAAGCTAATCCCGTGGCATCTTGGCTTAAATAAGCATCAATATTCATGGCCTAGGTTTCCGGAAACATGGGAGATAGGGACTGGCTACTTTTGCTCTTTGAGTTTTTCCGTTTCTTGCAATAGTCTTCCCATGCTTGCCATAAGGCGTCACCACGCCAATAACTACCCGGCTTAGGGGAATACAGATACTGATTCAATTCTTGAATTGCCTTACTAAAACCTAAGTGACCAATTTGATTGCTCACTTGGCTCAGGTTGATAATATTCGGGTTATCAAAATACAGTGCTGCCCAATCAACAAGCGCCACTTTCGCCTCTTTTGCCTCTTGCTTTTGACAGGCTAATTTTAATTGATGACGCAATCGCCGTTCACTCACAGAAACCACCTTTGATTGCACTTTTTTCCATTGTCGATGGGTGAGGAATTTGATAATGATGCCAACAAACAGAAGGATACTGACAATAACGACCATGATTACCCAATTGGATGCAACTTGATGCACCATGGTTTTTGCGGGAGTGGTTGATTGCTTAGGTAACTTAGGCTGGGATTGGGTACCTAATGTTGTGTTGGATTGCTTTGAGTTGCCGATGGGTGATGCTTTGACTTGCCATTGTTGTTTCGGCAAAGTAGCGGTTTCATATTTTCGTGTTTTTATATTAAACCACCTGACTATAATTTCCGGAAGGTCAATATCCCCCGCATTCTCCAGCAAATAGGTCACTTTCAGTGTCAATGTGCCAACGACCTGGTTATTGCTAGCGGTATTATCTCGCTCAGGTTTTTCCTCATAAATTTTCGCCTTTGTACCCGAAGGGAGTGTCACTTCCGGGATTAATTGAGCAGGTAACCCAACCGCAGTCAATTTGATGGTTCGAATAACTGTGTTGCCTTGCTGCAAATCACGGGTGTCTTGGCTGAAATTCTGGCTGAGAGTCACTTGTTTTGCTGGCAGCCAATAATTTTTAGCCGATTTAGGAATCGGTTGTACATCGAGACTCACTTCATTGGCATCGATATCAAAACGGCGCATATAAATATCGCTGATGGTCCCTCTTAAGGAAGGTGCTTTAATAATTAGTTTACCTTTGTCATTGGGATAGATAGCATATGTCATTGATTCAACTAAAAAAGCACGGCCATCGGATAAAATGGTACTATCTTGCGATTTGTTTAAAGGGACGACTAACGCGTTTTCGACTTCCTGCTGCTGGTAGCTGCCATTAATAAACACCCCGCTTTGCCGATATAATTTGACCGTATAGATGACGGCCTCATTAATATAAGGCTTTTTATTATTGACTTCCGCTTGCAGAAAGACAGGAGTTTTCTGCTGATCTGTCTTTAGCGATTTTGAGGCACTTTGACTTCTTTTTCCAACTGTTAGGGCCGTTTCTGGCGAACTATAGGGACCAAAATTGATAGAAGGAATTATTAATTTGCCAGCCTGATTTGTTTGCAGAACGACAGACCAAACTACTTCTGCTTGACGTTGACCATTGATAATGCTGATGCGGGTGCTTGTCGCTGTGCTTAAGATGGTAAAATCTTTTTCGAGTTCACTAAAATCTGGCGTCAATTGTTGACTCGGATCTTCAACGCGGAAGGTAACCGTGAAGGGTTTATCCGCCACAATGGATTGGGATTCAACTTGGACTTGAACCTGATTTGCGGCCACTATGTGCATAAAGCATACTAATAGCGCGGTAATGATTATGCGTTTGATCATGACTGCCACCCTCGCTGCCGTCTTATGTAATCCCGTAAGAATTTTTGGCGTAGTAAACCACCCGGATCATCGGGCACTAAACGAAGAAGTCTTTGTTTTTTTTGTTCATCTTCTGGGCTCAAAGTCGACTGCTTCTTTTCGGCAGACTCCGATTTAGGGGATTTTTGCTTATCCTGGTTTTGCTTATCCTGGTTTTGCTTATCCTGGTTTTGCTTATCCTGGTTTTGGTTATCCTGGTTTTGGTTATCCTGGTTTTGCTTA
>JAGVKT010000048.1 GCA_020050355.1 Gammaproteobacteria bacterium
CGTAAATTAAGTCTCCAGCTCATCCATCGTTATTCAACAACATCATATACAAAGGAAGGGGAGAATGTCTTACCATTTTCTCCGGACAGTAGTGTAGCTCGCTACGCCCGGCACGGCAAAGGCATTAACATGAAGAAGCAAGGCCTGCTTAATAAAAAAATCATCATTGCCTATGAGTTTCAAAGCCCTACAGTTACCGGGCGTAGCGAGCTACGCCCCTACGGCATGGCCTTTCTGCTACGGGAACAAACAGGAAAATTTTCACGTTAATTTTTTGTATAACTTCGCATCTTAAATTGTGTTTGGTATATAATGCCCTGAAAGTGCGAACACCTACTGAATTTTGGATCATTTATGCGCTTAGATCGTCACCCTAAAGGTTTATGGATCCTGGCTTTTGGTAATCTCTGGGATACTTTTAGCTATTACGGCACTCAGACTGTTTTGGCTTTATATCTTATTCACGTGTTTCATTTTAGTCTCAGTGATAGCTATCTAGTTTATGGTGGTTATGCGGCTTTGGCTTATTTTACGCCTATTTTAGGAGGCATTATTGCCGATCGTTGGCTAGGCAGTCGTAATGCGATGCTCTATGGTTATCTACTCAACATTATTGGTAATTTTATTTTGATGTCGAATACGCTTTTGCTTTTTTCGGTCGGACTTGCTACCTCTTTGATCGGTTCCGGGCTTTATAAAAGTACCTCCACTCATGTCGTGGGGGTGCTTTATCACACGCGTGAGCAACATCAAGAGACAGGCTTTACGATTTTATATTTGGCATTAAATGTCGGCGGTGCGGCGGCGCCTCTTGTGTATGGCTTGATGATTTATCATTTTGGTTGGAACTATGGCTTTTTAAGCAGCGCTTTGGGCATTACGCTCAGCTTGATTTTCTTTTTATCGACTTGGAAACTTTGGCCGCAACAAGAACAAACACGTTTACCGCTGCGGTATTTAAGTTTTATTTATGTATTGATTGTACTCACCTGTGGCTTATTGAGTTTCGCATTTTATCATTTAAACTTTTTAACCTTCTTACCTATTGCTATTTTTATCATGGGTCTTGGCTATTTGTTAATTATGATTTTTAAGTACCAACAGGCAATTCGTAAACCACTTTTGATGTTACTGTTATTAAATTTTTTTGCTATGTTTTATTTTGCTGCAGCTATGCAAATTGGCACGACGATCACTTCTTTTATTCAAGCGATGATCACACAAAAATTTATTCATCTTGTATTGCCTGCAAGTATTTTTAGTACTTTTTATGCTTTATTTGTTTTATTACTCGCGCCTTTCTTTACGTGGTTTTGGTATTGGTTAAAACACAAAAATATCAAAATTATGACCGCGCATAAAATAGGCATGAGCCTTACTTTTGCTACTTTAGGAATTTATAGCTTTGCTTTTGCAGCATCGACGACCCATTGGATTTTAAGTAGTATTATTTTAGGAAATTTATTTTTAAGTGCGGGGGAACTGGTGCTAACCCCAGCCATGCTCACTGCTATTAGTAATAATGCACCTCAGGGCATTAGAGGGGTGATGATGGGCAGTTGGTTTTTATTTGTGGGCTTGGGCTCTTATTTTAGTGCTTTATTGGCGAAATTTTCTCACGCTTTTGCGCATCACTTTTTTATGAGCAACACATCTGCAATAAATATGCCGGCTTATTTTGCAGAGTTTATTTTTATTGGTACTTTCACCGCTGTTATTGCAGTCTTAGTACTTATAGCCAGTCAGTACATGAAGCATGATTCAAAATAAATTTTTATGCGCTTGTAGTGTACATAATTTTTGTTCATCTTCGGCTAAGGTAAACGTAACGCCATCCCATTGCCATGAATTAAGCTTAGCGCAGTTTAATAAACGCGAATCATAAATATTAAATGCGTGATTATGCGCAATTTTTTTGAGTGAAAGCTTAGGCATATCTTGCAATAAACCTAATAAAACATGATAGTTACTTGATGTGTTGATGACCCAAAGATCGATTTGATGAATACCTGCGTAGATGCAATAAGCCTCAATAATGTGATGCAAATCTCGATGGGCTGCACGCAAATTTTTTAAATTTTCTAATAACAACACATGATGCTCAGTGCGCCATATCTCGGCTGTGCCATTTTCGGTCGCTAATTTGGTCACGATGATTGCACTGTTTTGCAAAGATGCTGCCAGCGGCAGAAGTACAGGAATAAACAAGCACCAACCCACCCAACGACCCGGGATACCTTTGGGCAAAAATATTAAACACGCCCCCAATAGTCCTAAGAGCATTGTGCCAAAATTAATTTGCGCCAGCCACATTCCCCACCACCACTTAAAAGCAAAATAATGCAACAGGTACAAAAGCTTGCACATACAAAAATCACTTATTTTTAAACTCAGCACAGCGGCTTTTGGCCACAACCAAATTAAAAATGCGCCTAAGAGCGCTGTCGGTATCACTGCCAACACCATAATTGGCATTGCTAAGAAATTAGTAATTAAAGCAACGACAGAAAACTGATTAAACGTATAAATTATAATAGGCAACAATGCCCAAAACATTAACCATTGTGGCAGTATCCATTCTTCCAAAATTTTTAATTTTCCTAATCTCCCGTTAAAACAAAAAATTAAAAAAAATACTGCAATAAAAGACATCCAAAAGGCAACGCTCATTATAACCAAAGGGCTCCATACTCCTATCAAAATAAATGCAACGCCTAATGCTAATAATGAAGGGAATGCGCGTAAATATAATTTTGCCAATCCTATAACTAACAACATGAATAATGCGCGCTGTGTGGGTACAAGCGCTCCAGCCATTAAGCTATAAATGCAACCAAATAATAAACCAACACTTAAACCCACTTGCGGTGCGGGTATTTTTAATACCCAAGGTGGATATAAACTCCAAGCATAACGTGCCACCTTATTCACCAACATACAAAAAAGCACAATATGTAACCCAGAAATCACCATAAAATAATTGGTGCCGGTACGCTCAAAACTCTGACGATCTACTGCATTTAATAAAGTTTTATCACCCAAGATTAATGCTAATAAAATTGCTTGAGTTCTTAAATTTTTGGTGGCTGTTAATAATTTTTGATACCACTCATAACGTAGCCCATCGATAGGTACAGCGTATTTTTTGTAACTCAACAAATGATTATGTATATCACTAACAACATAACCTGTAGTAATAATGCCTTGCTCACGCAAATATTGTTGATAATTAAACTCTCCCGGATTATTAAAATAGGGAATTTTTTTTAAGTTAATTTTAAATTGCCATTCTTGTCCTGGCACAAGTTGTAAATTTTTTTGATAAGCTTCCAACATTATTAAACCTGCTGTCGTTTTAAAAATGAAATTTGTCTTATTGGTCATGATATGTGGAATACCTACGATCATGCCCTGCATTACCAATTCTTGTGCGGATGTAAATATTTTTGGATTGAAATAGTTATATAGGATATAAGCACCGTGAATGATGACGGTGATGCACAATAATATCAAGAGTAGTTTTTTGATTTGGGGCACGAACAAATTCTTGTTGATTATTTAATAATCATATCGTATCATTATTTGTACAATACCATCAAGCCTCTTATTGTATGAACCTTATCGATTTATTAAATTTCGCTTATCACCAACATGCTTCAGATCTACATCTTTCTAGCGAACAAGCACCCCTATTACGCATTGATGGTAAGCTTGAACGCCTTGGTTCGATTGCATTAACGCATGACAAAGTGATGACTTTTATTAATGAACTTTTAACTGAACCTCAGCGCAGCTCTTTTTTAACACAAAAATATTTAGATTTTAGCTTGAACTTTAGTACTATAGGTCGTTGTCGCGTTAATATTTTTTTACATCAGCATGGGGCTGCTTTATCATTACGCCTCATTAACGCGCAGCTGCCGCAACTTGAAATGTATACTAATTTTCTTACTTTTAAACGCTTATTAGAAGCAGATCAGGGCTTAATTTTATTGGTGGGTTCGACTGGAAGTGGCAAAACTACTACGCTTAATGCGATGATTGATTATCTTAATCGCCTTCAAGCTAAGCATGTCATTATGCTTGAAGATCCGATTGAATATGTACACACTTCACAAAAATCACTTATTCATCAACGTGAACTTTCTACGCATATTCATTCTTTTGCTGATGGCATTAAATCGGCGCTGCGCGAAGATCCAGATGTGCTACTCATTGGTGAATTGCGCGATCGTGAAGCTATGCGTTATGCCTTGCAGGCATCTGAAACTGGCCATTTAGTTTTAGCCACGCTTCATGCAAACGGTGCGGCTAAAGCTTTAGATCGCATCATTCAGACTTTTTCTAGTGATGAACAAACCCTCATACGCCTTTTATTAGCCGAAAGTTTATTAGGAATTCTTTATCAAACCTTGGTTGTAAAAATCCATGGTCAGGGACGCATGCCGATTCAAGAAATTTTATTAGCGAGCCCTGCGATTAAAAATCTAATTCGTGAACATAAAATTCCTCAGATTGAAGCGAGCATGGAGACCTCGCAGCTTTTAGGCATGCAAACTATGGCGCAAGCCCTGAAAAAATTTGGTGCGCACAACGCAATTTAAAAAATCTCTCTAAAAAATTCTTTTAGCTGTTTACGTCTTAATTGATGATCGGGCAGTATCTCTGCGACGAGTTTCCAAAATTTTTTACTATGATTTTTGACATGAATATGTGCAAGTTCATGCACTACTAAATAATCTACAAGCACAAGCGGTGCCATAATAATTTTCCAATTGTAACGAATATTATTATATCGATCACAACTACCCCAGCGACTTTTTTGAGTTTTAATGATGATGCTTTTAGGATGCACTTTTAATTTTTGTGCAAAATAATGTGTGCGCTCGGTTAATAATGTTGTCGCCTGTTGACGATACCAAGCTTCTAAACTTTTTAAAATCAGCTGTTGCTGCGCTTCTAAATTCAACCCTTGAGCTATAGTCAATAACATTCGTTCATTCTGCAGCTCACAAGTTGCGCGCTTTTTGGCAAAAGGAAAATCTTCAATAACGAGTGTATATGCTATACCTAAATAAAATATTCTGTCGCGCTCGTACCAAGGTTGGATATTTTTTTTTAGGCTCGATAACGTCGACATTTTTTTTTGGATCCAGGTCAGACGCGTTTCTAGCAAAGTGAGGATGTGCTGATGCGGTGTCATGTGTGGAACTTTAACTTCCACGCCATATTCAGGATGCACCCGGATAGCGATTGTTTTCCGACGTTTTTTACTACGTGTTATTTTGAAATCGAGCATTTGCATATACCCATTGTACTTCAAAACGCGAAGTTATATAAAAACATTAACGTAAAAATTTACTGTTTGTCCCAAAATCGAAAGCCTTGCTGTAGGGGCGTAGCTTGCTACGCCCGGTAACTGCGGGACTTTGAAGCTCATAAGCAATGATGATTTTTTTATTAAACAGGCCTTACTTCTTCATGTCAATGGCTTTGCCGTGCGGGGCGTAGCAAGCTACACTACTGTCCGGAGAAAATAGCACAAAGTGACAGGCGAGAGGCGCCCCGTAGGCGGTCATCCTGTGGAAATCGCGGAGCGATTTAGCACAGGATCCAGGATCAAAATAGTTGTCGCACAGCGACACGATGATGAAGAAAGGGTAAGGATGCAACTGCGTTGCATGCGATTGAGCACCTGGATCCTGTGCTAAATCGCTCCGCGATTTCCACAGGATGACCGCCTACGGGGGGAAATCTCGTAAATTAAGTCTCCAGCTCATCCATCGTTATTCAACATCATCATATACAAAGGATGGGGAGAACGTCTTACCATTTTCTCCGGACAGTAGTGTAGCTTGCTACGCCCGGTAACTGCAGGACTTTGAAGCTCATAAGCAATGATGATTTTTTTATTAAACAGGCCTTACTTCTTCATGTCAATGGCTTTGCCGTGCCGGGCGTAGCAAGCTACGCCCCTACAGCATGGCTTTTATGCTACGGGGACAAACAGTGAAAACTTAACGCCAAGTAAAAACTACGCATTTTCAAGTACGATGGGTGTATCTTACCCCAACGCATCAAGAAATGTTAGTATAGCTAAAAATATTGTGGTTCTGTCTTTTGAATTCTAATTTTTTTAAAATTCCTCGTCGCCTTTGGATTATTATTTTTCAAGGATTTGCTTCAGGTTTACCGGTTGCTCTGGTCAGTTCAACTTTAACGGCTTGGTATACCACTTGCGGCATCTCGATGATGAGTATTGGTTTATTAAGTTTACTAGGCCAGCCTTATATTTATAAGTTTTTATGGGCGCCGTTGCTGGATCGCTTTGATCCTTTGGGCTTAGGGCGTAGACGTAGTTGGATGCTGTTGACACAGATATTAATTACTTTGTGTTTAGCATGGATGGCCATGCTCACACCTGTACATAACTCTTTTTTGTTACCTGCTTTGGCTTTTTTTACTGCTTTTTTTTCTGCGACTCAAGATATTGCGATTTCGGCTTATTTTACTGAAGCTGCGGGAGCGCATAATCGTGGCCTTGCTGCTGGCTTCATGACCATTGGTTATCGTATTGCACTCATTATGACTACGGGCATGGCTTTAGTCATGGCACAATATTGGGGTTGGCGTAATACTTATCTTTTGCTAAGCGGTTTGATGCTGCTTGGCGTAATCACTACCTGGTTTACGCCGCGGCTTTCTTATCATGAAACGCATACGCATACCTTGCAAGCGACGTTTATTGATCCTTTTAAAGAGCTTTATCAGCGCTTAGGACTGCGTCATTTGCTTGTGGTCATCGCGGTATTAATTACTTACAAACTCGCTGACGGGCTGAGCCTTGCTTTAAACAGCGTTTTTCTTTTACGTACTTTACATTTTTCATTGGCTGCTGTGGGTTTTATTAATAAGATTTTTGGTTTTGCTGCAGTGCTGCTCGGAAGCCTGCTTGGTGGTTTATGGATGCGACGGCTTAGTTTATTTCAAGCATTGCTTCTCTTTGGCATCTTACAAACTTTGGCCAATTTCAGTTTTATTTGGCTTTATTATAGTGGGCATAATCTTCATGTTTTTGCACTTGCGGTGTTTATTGATAATTTTTGTAACGGCCTTGGCAACATCGCTTTTTTAGCGCTGATCATGAGCTTATGTCATAAAGAATTTACTGGGACGCAATATGCATTATTATCGGCGTTCATGGCTGTAGGTCGCGTTTATTTGGGCCCCGCTGCCGCACTCCTCGTAGAACATTTGGGCTGGGTTTATTATTATTTACTGACTGTGGTTGTGGGCTTTGGGGCTTTGGTTTTTCTGCCTTTTATACCAATCGTACTTCAAAATGCGAAGTTATACAAAAAATTGACGTGAAAATTTTACTGTTTGTCCAAAAATCGAACGCCTTGCTGTAGGGGCGTAGCTTGCTACGCCCGGTAACTGCAGGACTTTGAAGCTCATAAGCAATGATGATTTTTTTATTAAACAGGCCTTACTTCTTCATGTCAATGCCTTTGCCGTGCCGGGCGTAGCAAGCTACGCCCCTACAGCATGGCCTTTAGGCTACGGGAGCAAACAGTGAAAACTTAACGCCACGTAAAATCTTTGCATTTTGAAGTACGATGGGTATATACCTTTTCAAATTCAAAAAGCTAAATCAAAATAGTGATGATGGTCCATTAAGTTTTTGGAGCCACATTTTTATGTTGCCATTTAATTTGGCCGAGAGCGATTTTTTTTGTACGAATTTTACTGCAAATAGCGGGCGTTGTTGTTGGAAAGCCGACAAAATATATTCATCACTGGTATTTAATTGATCTACTAAATTTAATGCTAGTGCATCTTTGGCCAACCAATGTTCGCCTGTGGCAACTCTTGCTAAATCTATTTCTGGGCGATGCTCTTTGATAAAACTCTTAAAGAGCGCATGGATTTCTTCTACTTGCTCTGTTAATTTTTCTCGGCCCTCAGAGGTATTTTTTCCAAAGACTGTGAGCGTGCGCTTATATTCACCGGCACAGATTTGCTCAAAATCGATATCATGTTTTGCAAGCCATCGATGGAGATTAGGGATTTGCGCTACAACCCCGATAGAACCAATAATAGCAAAGGGCGCGGCGATAATTTTTTCTGCAACACACGCCATCAAATATCCGCCACTTGCGGCAACTTTATCAATGGCCACGGTGAGTTTAATATTATGCTCGCGCAAGCGCTGCAATTGCGAAGCTGCGTAGCCATAATGCGGCACCATCCCTCCTGGGCTTTCTATTTGCACCAACACTTCGTCCTCTTTTTCGGCGCATTGAATGATCGCGGTTATTTCCTTACTTAAATTTTCAGCTTCTTGTGCACGTAAATCGCCTTTGAAATTGATAATAAATAAGCGTGCTTTGGTTTTTTGTTTTTTCTTGTTTAGGTTTTTTTTGTAGGCTTTTATTTTGGCCTTGAATTCTTTTTTGCTTAAAGTGTGTTGCCATAAACTTATTTGTTGCGCACTAAATTCTTTATCTAAAGGTTTAAGCTCCAGCTCGCCTTGCCTTAATTTCATTTTAGCTTTACTGATTAAGCCTAATACCAATGCTAAAAAAATTAATAATAAAACAATCAATGAAAAACTTTTAGCAAAAAATAAACCCCAGTTACTTACAAACGTCATTATTGTTACTCCGTTGTTTACGTATAAATTAACTCATTTTGTTGATCACTATGGTCCCGCGTACACCTGGACGCGTGAGCACTATTTTATGAGGGAAATTTTGTTGTGGTGCCCAGGTGTAATTAATGTTCCACCCTTGTTGCATTAAACTGCTGATACGCCCTGTATCATCGCGCACCAAAGTTACAGGTGTATTGGGCACCGGCTGCGCTAACAACCAATATTTTAAGCCGGAAATGGGTAAAGACCAACCTAAAACTTTTTGCATTAATGCTTGCGGATCACCCGCTGTGTAATGCTCTTGATTACCAAGCGTCAACGTCACCTCAGCGCCTTCACTTTCAAGGTACACTGCATCAACGCCTAATGGCCCATAGATTTCTATATGATACGCTTGATCATCTTGTCTCCAGATAAAATTGGCGCTATTTTGCGTTTGCGCCACTTTCACTCCCACCAAACCCTCAGCCGTAAAGCTTGTTATTGTAGGCTTGGGCGCAGGCGAACTACAAGCGTTTAATACCAAACAAATAAAAATCCATGCGCTCCGGCGTATATTTTTCTTTAAGACAGCACATACTTGCAGTAAAAACATTTTTATAGTTGTTAACGATGATTTCAAGTAAAATAACAAAATTGCGTGTTTCTGTGAAGTTATAAATTTATGCAACTTAAATATATTGGCTCAACCATGATACTTATTGGTACAGCGATTGGCGCAGGTATGCTTGCCTTGCCGATGGTTTCTGCTATCAATGGCTTTTGGCCTTCTGCCTTGATTATTTTGGGTATATGGTTGCTTATGATGCTTACGGGATTATTAGTTCTAGAAGTCAATATGGCGTTTCCGTTACGGCAAAATAATTTTAATAGCATGGCGCTTGCTACTTTAGGTAGAGGCGGACAAATCGTTGCTTGGTGTAGTTGCTTATTATTGCTGTATGCGCTCACTGCCGCTTACATTGCCGGCATGGGCTCATTGTTGACCGAGCTTCTGCAAACTTATCTTAATAAAACCCTAGACCCACGAATTAATTCTTTTTTGTTTTTACTGATTTTTGGTGGCTTTGTTTATTGGAGTACAGGCGCTGTCGATCACATTAATCGCTGGCTGATTAGCTTTAAAGGCGTTTTTTTGATTTTAATGCTGGTGATGTTATTACCGCATGTTAATGTTACAGCACTGAATGATGGCCGACCAGCTCACATGACTTTACTTGCAGCTATTCCCATTTTTTTAACTGCCTTTGGTTATCATACTGTGATTCCAAGCCTTACTAATTATGTAGGCAAAGAAGTTAAAGTCTTGCACTATATCATCATCATTGGCACGTTTATTCCTTTGGTTTTATATCTTTTATGGCTGGTATGCGCACTGGGTATTGTTCCTTTAAATGATTTTGTTACCTTAAAGACCAGCAGTAATAATTCGGTTGGTGGCTTTATTCATTTACTTGATCAGTACACGCACCATCATGCTGTGACCTTTGCAATCAATGGCTTTGCGAATATTGCGATGACTACTTCTTTTTTGGGAGTGAGCCTAGGATTATTTGATTTTCTTGCTGATGGTTTTAAACATCCGAATACTCGTTTAGGACGCATGCGTACTGCTCTATTAACATTTACGATCCCGTTCGCTTTCGCAATTTTTTATCCTAAAGGCTTTATCTTAGCGCTTTCTTATGCAGCAATTTCTCTTGCCGTTTTGGGCGTTGTTTTGCCGGCGTTAATGGCTTATCGTTTACGCAAAACTTCATTAGCTCCAAATTATCGGGTCATTGGCGGAACGCCACTTTTAGTGCTCATCACACTTATTGGTATCGCCTTGGTGATCATTGGTTTTAAAGTTGAATGATAGGATTTATTTATGCAGCATGTTGATACCATCATTAAGGCGCGTTGGATTCTTACTGTTAACCCACAGGATCAAATTTTAACAGATCACGCGCTGCTGATTCAGGCCGGTAAAATTTCTGGCTTTGTCCCCCATCAAGCCGTCGGACAAACCGTGAATGCCAAAGAAATTATTGATCTTGGCGAGACGCACGCGCTGCTGCCTGGTTTTGTTAATGCGCATACTCATGGTGCTATGAATTTATTGCGTGGCTTGGCAGATGATTTAAGCTTATTAGATTGGTTACAGAATTATATTTGGCCGACCGAAGCACAGGTAGTCTCGCCAGAATTTGTTCGTGATGGCTTGTTGCATGCATGTGCAGAAATGCTCCGAGGGGGTACGACCTGTTTTAATGATAATTATTTTTTTGTGGGCGAAGCGGCTCAAGTTGTTGCAGAGGTTGGCATGCGTGCAGTGCTCTCAGAAGCATTTTTTGTTTTTCCGGTACCTTGGTCGCAGCATTATGAAGAAGGCATTCAACGTAGTCTTGATACTTATCAGACCTTAAAAAATCATGCGCTGATCAATATTGCTCTTGCACCTCACGCACCTTACTCTACTGATGAGCAGTTACTGCGCCGCATTAAAACGCTTTCTGAACAACATCAAATGTTAATTCATATGCATATGCATGAGGGTCGCTCTGAAGTGCCCGATTACCAAGCTAAATTTGGTGCGCGCCCGTTAGCCCATTATGATGCCTTAGGCTTGCTTTCAAACCAATGGCTTAACGTGCACATGTGTGATTGCTCTCTTGAAGATATGGAATTATTAAAAAAATATCAAATGTCAGTGATCCATTGCCCCGAATCCAATATGAAGCTTGCGAGCGGATACTGTCCCGCTGATGCCTTAATCAAGGCGGGCATTAATGTAGCTTTGGGCACAGATGGCGCAGCAAGCAATAATGATTTAGATATGATTGGTGAAATGCGTAGCGCCTGTTTCTTAGCAAAAGCGCATACAGGTAATCCTATCGCCATTTCGGCAAATGATGCCCTACGCATGGCGACCATAAATGGTGCCAAAGCCTTAAAGCTTGACACGCGCATAGGATCTCTTGAAGTAGGTAAAGATGCAGATATTAGCGCGATTGATTTGAGTAGTATTGAAACCGAACCGCTCTATCATCCTATCCCACAAATCGTTTACGCAGGCTCACGCAAAGATATTTCTCATGTTTGGGTAAAAGGCAAAATATTGCTTAGAGACAAACAGCTTACGAGCATTAATCTTGCTGAAGTTAAACAAAAAATTCGTCATTGGCATAATAAAATTTTGCAGCTTGCTGCAAATAAACAATAATTTTTTATACAACAATACTTTGTAGGGATGCTGTTGATACCACTACTGTCCGGAGAAAATGGTAAGACATTCTCCCCCGTAAGTGTCATCCTGTGGAAATCGCGGAGCGATTTCCACAGGATGACACTTACGGGGCGCCCCTAGAAGGTGGCGCGGAGCGCATTAATGTGCTTAGCACCTGTCACTTTGTGCTATTTTCTCCGGA
>JAGVKT010000071.1 GCA_020050355.1 Gammaproteobacteria bacterium
AAATAGTTGTCGCACAGCGACACGATAATAAGGAAAAGGTAAGAATGCAACTGCGTTGCATGCGATTGAGCACCTGGATCCTGCGCTAAATCGCTCCGCGATTTCCACAGGATGACACTTACGGGACGCCCCTACGGCATGGCATTTGATTTTGGAATAAGCAGTAAAAATTTTACGTTATTTTTCTATAACTTCGCATCTTAAACTGCCTTTGGTATATAATAAACCCTTAAAAAAAACACGAGAAATTTAATGAGCTTGGCTTGGCCCTATTATGAAGAAGACGAAATTGCAGCAGTAATTAACACGCTCAAATCAGGAAAAGTAAATTATTGGACCGGTGAAGATTGTCGTAACTTTGAAGCGCAATTTGCAAGCTATCATCACCTTCCTTACGCTATCTCTCTAGCAAACGGCACTTTAGCTCTTGAGTTAGCACTAGAAGCTTTAAACATCGGCCCTGGCGATGAGGTCATCACTACCTGCCGAACTTTTTTAGCTTCTGCTAGCGCCATTGTCACCCAAGGTGCAACACCGATATTAGCAGATATTGACCCTTTTTCACAAAATGTCACCGCTGCCACATTAAAAGCAATGCTCACTCCAAAAACCAAAGCAATTATCGTAGTACATTTAAATGGCTGGCCTTGCGACATGGATGAAATCATGGCTTTTGCTAAAGAACATCATTTATATGTTATTGAAGATTGTGCCCAAGCACTGGGCGCTCAATATAAAGGCAAATTGATAGGAACCCTAGGTGATATAGGCGCCTTTTCTTTTTGCCAAGATAAAATTATTTCTACCGGCGGTGAAGGCGGCATGCTCATCACTAAAGATAAAGCCTTATGGGAAAAAGCCTGGGCATATAAAGATCACGGTAAATCTTATGATACCGTTTTTAATAAACAACACCCCCCGGGATTTCGCTGGTTGCACGAATCATTTGGCACAAATTTTCGCATGACTGGAATGCAAGCAGCAATCGGACAGCAGCAGTTAAAAAAATTAAATCAATGGCTAAATATCCGTATTGAACAAGCTCTCGAACTCAATCATGAATTAAAAAAACTCCCCGGCCTTATTGTGCCCGAAGCACCAAGCCACATGAAACATGTTTATTATCGTTACAATATTTTATTGAATAACGCTCATTTAAAAGCACCTTGGGATCGTGATAGAATTATCGAAGCACTACAAGCTGAAGGGATCAGCTGTTTTGTAGGCAGCTGCCCTGAAATTTATAAAGAACAGGCTTTTAAAAAAAATAAATTAGGACCTAAAGATTTTTTACCCAATGCCCACTGGTTAGCAGATAAAAATATCGCACTACATTGGAATCACCGTCTTAATAAAGAAAGCTTAGAAAAAATTAAAAAGGCCTTCATTAAAATAATGACAGAAGCCACAAATCTGTAAGCGGATAATTATGAAAAAAAGATTAATCAAACTATTCACCCCAGAACGTATTTTCCGAGGAGCCTGCGACGTAATTCTGGTAAACTTCTCTTTTATTTTAGCATTTCTTACCTATGTCACTTGGACACTGCTCATTACCAAAAATCCACAGCTAGATACACTAAACTTATTAAAACAAAACATTAACTATTATCTTGATTCTTTCGTAAGTTTAACCTTAATTTCTTTATGCGTATTCTCACGCTGCGGGTTTTATACCCATAGCCGCACTTACCAAAGTCGCTTTAAAGCGCTGGTCATTTTACAGGCAATTTCTCTAAGCTATTTAGTTTTTGGATTTTTGATTTATGTTGTAGATATACATCGCTCCTTTCCAAGAAGTGTGATTTTGTTGGGCTGGTGCTATACTTTATTTTTGGTATTACTCTCACGGCTTTGGTCAACAATATGGAAAAAAGTAGCATCGGCTGAAGCCAAAGCACAACCACATTCTGATCCTAAATCGATTTTAGTAATCGGCGGCGCAGGCTATATCGGCTCGGCCTTACTCCCAAAATTACTCAAAGAAGGTTATGCAGTACGCTTACTTGACATTTTCATCTATGGTGATGAACCCATCAAAGAATTTTTGACGCACCCACAACTTAAAGTCATTCGCGCTGACTTTAGACAAGTGGATAAAGTAGTCGAAGCCATTAAAGGGGTTGGCACAGTAATCCATTTAGGCGCCATCGTCGGTGATCCTGCATGCTCAATTAACGAAGAACTCACGATCGATGTTAATCTTATGGCCACACGCATGATCGCTGAAGTCTGCAAAGGCTTTGGCGTTGAGCGCTTCATCTTTGCAAGCACTTGTTCAGTGTATGGCGCCAGCGATGAGATCTTAGATGAAAAGTCTAAACTAAACCCTATCTCTCTTTATGCAAAAACCAAAATCGCCTGTGAACGTGTATTACTGCAACTCGCCGACGATCAATTTAACCCTGTAATCTTGCGCTTTAGCACCATCTATGGCTTATCTGGGCGCACTCGTTTTGACTTAGTAGTAAATCTACTAACCGCCAAAGCATGCTTTGATAAAAAAATAACCTTATTTGATGGTGAACAATGGCGCCCATTCTTACATGTAGATGATGCTGCTAACTCCATTCTTTTAAGCTTGAAGGCGCCATTAGAAAGCGTCAATAAACAAATTTTTAACGTGGGCAGTGATACTCATAACTACACTTTAGCTCAAGTAGCTGAAATCATTAAACAACACGCACCTGAAGCTGAGATCGTTGAAATGGGCAAAAACGCAGATCGGCGCAACTATCGCGTCGATTTCACTAAATTACAAAAGACGCTTAACTTTAATCCAAAATGGACGCTCAAAGCCGGAATTGAACAAGTGATTGAAGCCATTACCAAAGGAGAAGTAATCCATTACGGCGAAGAAAAATTCGACAATGCCAAATTTCTCCGCAACCAAGGCGAAAGCATCTTAAGCCACGTCACCAACAACCTCACTATCAAAGACATGCTTAATAATGTTGCATAAGGCTATTTCAATCTACGCGCAGGAACTCCAGCATATACTCCGCTTGCAGCTAAATCGCGAATAACAACAGCGCCAGCACCAACAACACTCCATGACCCAATAGTTAATCCTTGAATAACTTTAACACCCGTTCCTAAAAATACACCTTCTCGACAAAAAACATTACCTGATAAATTAACTCCAGGCGCAAGCTGAACGAGATCTTCTAAAACGCCATCATGATCCACAGAAGCCTGCGTATTAATGACCACATGCCTACCCAATACTACCCCAGGCTGAATTACACTCCCTGCAAAAATCACTGTTCCTGCGCCTATACATACCGAAGGATCAACAAAACTAAATGGATGAACCACAGTAGCCCAAGGAAGCTCATGATACTTTTCTGCAATTTGCTGTCGCATTTTGTTGTTACCAACACCTATCACAAATTCCACCTGATCATTTACAGCGTAGATGGAAGCTTCTGTTACCCCCCCCAAAAGACAAGCTGGCAAATTTTCATCTGTTAAATTTTTATATTCCTCATCTAAAAAACCGCGAATATTTTTACCCATAGCAATTGCAGCACTAGCAACAACCCTAGCATGCCCGCCCGCACCAATAATAATCAAATCTTTATTCATCAGAAGTTCCAGTAAATTTAGGCATAGTAACATGCGCCTCTGCATTAATATTTTCTCTTCTATATACCTTAATAAAAGTCATAATAAAAATTTTTAAATCCAGCAAAATGTTCAGATGATCAACGTACCAAACATCTAATTTAAATTTTTCTTGCCAAGAAATATTATTGCGACCATTAATCTGAGCCCAACCTGTAATTCCGGGACGAACTTCATGCCGCCGCCGCTCCCGAATATTATACAAGGGCAAATACTCCAACAACAAAGGCCGTGGCCCCACAAAACTCATATCGCCTTTAAGTACATTCCACAATTCCGGTAATTCATCTAAGCTTGTACGCCTTAAAAAACTACCAAATTTAGTCAGCCGCTGCTGATCAGAAAGCATCTGACCCTGCTGATCACAGGCAATTAACATCGTTCTGAATTTAATTAATTCAAAAGGCCGTGCATAAAGACCGGGACGCAATTGCCGAAAAAAAATAGGCCGTCCAAGAAAACTATAAACTAACACACTAATAATTAAAAAAACCGGCAAACTTATCAATAAAAAAAACAATGCTAAAACAATATCAATGCATCTCTTAAAAAAATAGCGATACATAGTCATACCAAATCCACGTTAAAATCTGCTATCACTTCAAACCCATGATGTAATGCACCTGCTCATTGACTACAGAAGATTTAAAACGCTGCTCGACCATTGCACGCGCAGCTACTCCCATAGTTATGCATAACGAAGGATCTTGAATAAATTTTAACATCGCTGCTTTAAGTGCATGCACATTTTTAACCGGCACTTTAAAACCTGTATGTCCATCAACCACTACTTCGCGACACCCGGGAACATCCGTTACAATAACGGGCCTTCCCATTGACATTGCTTCTAACGCTGACCTTGGAACACCCTCTCGATAAGAAGGTAAAACTAACACCGACGCCGCAGCTAAATAAGAACGTACATCTTTAACTTCTGGAATATACTCAATAACCCCATCATCCCGTGCAGCCCTTAAAATCCGCTCATCTAAAGCACGCGGATGAAAAGCAAGCATACCTCCTAAAATAATAATTTTAATGTGTGGATAATCTTGTTTTACCAATTTTGCAGCTTCAATAAATTCAACCACACCTTTATCAATAATAAGACGACCAACAAAGATGAAAGTTAGATCTATAGGTAAAGGCACTACCGAAAAATGCTCTACATTAACTCCAGAACCTGCAACCAAGGCAGTTTTTTCCGCTTTAACAATTTTTTTATTAATAAATAAAACTTGATCATCTGGATTTTGAAAAATAACCATAGAATTATTAGTCAATGCTATTTTATATAACCATTTAACCATATGATGGATACATCGATCCCTAAAATTGCGCACCAGAAAAGTAGTTCCTAAACCCGTAATCATCGAAAAAATATACGGAACTCTTGCTATTTTTGCCGCCAAGGAACCATAAATAACCGGCTTTATGGTATACGAAAATAAATAATCAGGCCGCTCTTTTTTAAAGAACCTAATAAGGGCAATAAAACTTTTAATATCTTTAAAGGGATTCATTCCATGTGCGTTCATCGCAATAACATGCAATGACACTTCCGGAAATACTTTTTGAAATTCCTCATTAAACTCTAGGGTAATCGTATTCTTGGGTGCTAGCGCAACAACATTGAACCCTCTAACTAAAAAAGATTTTATTAAATCTTTATGAAAGTTGAGCAGCGACGGCGCAAAGCTTGCAAAAATAATTAATTTTTTATTGTTCATGATGTTGATACCATGACAATGCTTTTTCTAAACCTTGTCTTACGTTATATAAAGGCGCATAGCCTAATAAGTTTTTTGCTTTCTCAATATCTGCAAGGGAATGTCGCACATCACCTTCACGAAAATCTCGATAGATGGGTTGATGATCTTTTATATTTAATAATTCTTTCAGGATTTGATAAAGCTGATTCAAAGAAGTTTGTTCGCCTACGGCAACATTATACACAGTATTTACTGCCTTACTATTATGCGACAAGGCCGCAAGAATATTAGCTTGCACCACATTTTTTACATAACAAAAATCACGAGAGCTATTACCATCGCCATTAATATAGATCGGCGCTCCCTCCAACAATGCTTTAATCCACAATGGAATAACCGCCGCATAAGCTCCTCTAAAATTTTGTCGCGCACCAAAAACATTAAAATAGCGCAGCCCAATCGTATCAATGGCATAACAATTACTAAAAGCCTTGGCATAAAGCTCATTGGTCATTTTCGAAACTGCATAAGGAGATAACGGATTACCTTGATGCCCTTCACTCTTAGGTAAAATAGGTGAATCACCATAAACCGAACTTGAAGAAGCATAAACAAAACGTTTAATCCGCGCATCTTTAGCAGCCACAAGCATATTCAAAAAACCTGTGACATTCGCTTCATGCGTCACCAAAGGATCTTTGATCGAACGAGGAACACTCCCTAATGCCGCTTGATGCAGTACAAAATCACTATGCTGCACGAGCTTATGGCAAGTCTCTAAATCAATAACACTGCCCTTTATAAAAGTAAACAATTTCCGTTGCTCTACCGAAAACAAACCCAAAACATCAGCAATATTTTGCTCAAATCCCGTCACAAAATTATCAATACCAATAACTTTCTGCTGATGCGCTAATAAAAACTCTAATAGATGACTGCCAATAAATCCGGCAACACCCGTTACTACCCAAGTATATTGCTGTTCCAACAAATGCTGCTTTGCTTGCTCAAATTGATTCAAACTCGAACTCCGATGTTAATTTTTATTGTGCTGATATGCTCGGATAAGGAAATCGTAAAGCGCAGGAAATGCGGCTTGCAAACTATATTTTTCAAGCATTTTTTCTCTTCCATATCGTCCAAAATTTTCACGCCTTTGAGCGTCATCTATCAGCAACAATAAATACTCTTCCCACTCTGCTAAAGATGTAGCAATATACCCATTTTTCCCATGATCAACAATCCCGGGATCCAAACCCACAGGAGAAGCAATGACTGGCTTAGCACATGCCATATATTTTATAATTTTAAAACCACACTTACCACGTTCAAAAGGTCCATCAATCACCGGCATGATACCGATGTCTATTTTATTAGTAAGTGCAATTTCTTCTTGCTCATTCCAGCCATCTACCCAATTCTGACTATGCACCGTTACACCAGGTAATGCGTAACTAGCGCCAACAACACTCAAAATAATATTACGCTTCTTTGCCACAGCAATTAAAGCTGGCTTAATTAATTCTAAATATCGGACTGTAGTTGGAGAACCGACCCAGCCAATAATAACTGCATCAGGCCCAGGTTTAAGCGATTCAACTTGTGGCTTATAGATCTGTGCATCTACCGTCGTGGTCAATACCACTACGTTATGCATTCCAGCACGCACTGCGTGCTCTTTTAGGTAAGTGTTACCTACAATAATACCCTGAGAGTTACGAATCACCTTAGCAATTTTGCCACCAAATAACTTTCTTATCCAAAAGGATTGATGTGTATCATAACGATGAAAAACCGCATCGTCCTGATCAATAAAATATTTTTTAGGAAGAAACCAACGCTCTAAAAAAAAAGGAACATACGGAAATAATTCAGAATCCATAAAAACCACATCATAGCGATTTTTATTCAACAATAAGAACCAAGCACGCTTGGCATAAATCTTAAACAGATGTGTAAAAGGCCTCGCTTGATTTGAATAAACACTATTGAGATATTTTTTATCTAGTAAAGCCTGAATCTCTACCCGAATTCCTTTCTGCTCAAATAAACTAAGAAACTGATAAAATCGATACCGTGGGCCTGCACCACATTCATCAAACCTTGATAGGATTAATAATCTCATATTTATTTGACTTCGCTTTTAATAACCCGCGCCAAGCCCTCAGCTAATGAAACCTGCGCCTGCCATTGGGGCACCCTAGGTAGATGACTGCATGGTGCCATAATTTGTTTTTGCCGATAGGGCAACCCTCCCCACTTAATATTCAACGAGACGCCCCTAGCTTCTTCATACATTCTGGCAATCTCACGCAAAGAATAAAGCTTTCCGGTACATACAGCATAGTGCTTAAAATTAACTTCAGTGCTCACAGATAACACATCGATCGCTTGTAAATAAGCACGCACTGCATCATCGATATAAATCATATCGAGTTTTTGCTCACCCGCTGACATTAAAATCGGTTCCTGCGCAGTACTAGCTCGATTAAAAAAAGATAATAATTTTTTACGTGGATCAGAAGGACCATAATTATCATAAAGCATAAGATGCAAAATATTAAAGCCATAAGTCTTATGATAAAAATAAGCCAAATCTTCAAAGGCCTGTTTTGTTGCATCATATAAATACGCAGGCTCATAATGATCTGCATGAAAATATTGCGAATAGGTGCCCGTATTTATCAAATGGCCCACACCCGCATCTTTCATAGCCTGCAACAGATGTAAACCAAACCTAATATTAGCATCGACCAACTCATCTATTTGTTGACTTTGATGCTCAGCAATAAAACATGAGGCTAAATGGATGACTACCTCCGGCTTTGCCAACAACAATGCTTTTTGCATCGCCGTAAATGAACCATCATAATAAAAAAAATTAATGCGTTCTTTAACCGCCTCTAACAGCCGAAGAGAAGCCTGAGGTCGAACAACAGCATATACTTCATGCTGTGCTTCAAGTAATTTTTTTATGATATTAGATCCGATATAACCATTGCCACCGGTAATAAATACTTTCAAAAAACTCTCCTAAAAAGGGCTATTAAAATCCTGCAAGGCAGGCAAAACCTTATCACGTGCTGATAAAATAGGTGCGACGTTAGGCCAAGAAAAGTTAAACGAAGACCATAAAACTCCAGCTTCTGATTCAGGATGACGTACTGTAGAAGTTTTATAAACCATGAGCGCTTCATCTGAAAGCACACAAAATCCATGCGCTATTCCAGAAGGAATATAAACAATTTCGTGCTGCTCTTGAGACAACTCAATACCTATCGCCTGACCATAAGTAGGTGAATCTCTACGCAAATCCAACAAAACGTCTAAAACTTTCCCCTGCATACAATAGACTAATTTTATATGGTCATGCGGAGGCACTTGAAAATGCATTCCTCTGATGACATTCTTTTTAGAAGTAGAAAAATATTCTTCCTTAACTTCCAAATTTAAACCATATTCCCTGAAAGCTTGCTCATGAAAGGTCTTAACCAAACTACCACGCTCGTCCTGATGAATTGAAGGCATGAGCACATAACACCCTGCCAATGAAGTTTCTAAAACACGAAACACACCTTCTCCCATAATCAAATTTTTTGATTATATACCAAACGCACTTCAAAATGCGAAGTTATACAAAAAATTGACGTGAAAATTTCACTGTTTGTTCCAAAATCGAAAGCCATGCTGTAGGGGCGTAGCTTGCTACGCCCGGCACGGCAAAGGCATTAACATAAAGAAGCAAGGCCTGTTTAATAAAAAAAGCATCATTGCCTATGAGTTTCAAAGCCCTGGAGTTACCGGGCGTAGCAAGCTA
>JAGVKT010000028.1 GCA_020050355.1 Gammaproteobacteria bacterium
TGCTCAATCGCATGCAACGCAGTTGCATTCTTACCTTTTCCTCATTATCGTGTCGCTGTGCGACAACTATTTTGATCCTGGATCCTGTGCTAAATCGCTACGCGATTTCCACAGGATGACCTTGAGGAAGTTCGCATTTCCAAGTACGAATGGTATAGACCAAACACAAAGGTTACATTTTTGCCAGGAATAAATTTTCCATTCATTCACTACAGAAGACTATTTTTTTGGCGATATGGGCTCAATCTCGACAATCATATCAGCTTCCATCGTGGTGTCATTGGAGGATACTCCCATCACAAAGCGAGCTGACTTTCCTCTATCACCGAAAATAGAAACCAACAAGTCTGAAACAGCATCAGCAATTTTTACAGAATTAGCACCGTCGGCCGTATTGATTAAAGCATTTACCTTTACAATTTGTTTTACCTTCCTAAGATCACCAATTTCTGCTTTCAATGCGGCAATCAAAGCAATACCTACAGTGCGAGCTTCTTTAAGGCCTTGAGCATCATCACTAATTTTTCCGGTCAGGTTGGCATCAGCAGGGACCTGGCCAGATATATACACTATATTGCCCATGCGGCGCGCTTCGACATGATTTTTTGGCACCCCAACAGGTGGGAGTGTAATCTGCAATTCTTTTAACCTAGCCTCAGGGTCAGAAATAACTTCTTCAGCATAGGCAGATCCTATCAAAATAGATAGAATCAAAAGAGCGCTTAGGAGAGACTTTATGAGTTTTGTCATACATAATCTCCAGGTTAAATGATTGAGAAATTAATTTGCTCGCATTGAAGTATATTCCACTTTAAGATACATGATGTCGGTTGAATATGAAAACAAAGATCATACATAACCACCAAAATAAATTTCTAATAACCATTGTCATTTGATCAAAATTTGTTATAATATCTTTACTACTTCCCCTACGAATTTCCTCGTAGGGTGCGGAGCCTCCTCGGGGGCTCTTGCTTTTTCTAGGGTTGAGTCAGGGTGAAAAACAAAAAACCATCATCTATGTGGACGGCTTTAATCTATATTATGGCTGCTTAAAAAAGAGCCCTTACAAATGGCTTGATCTTAAAAAACTTTTTGTTGATTTGCTCGATGAATCTCACGAAATTGTTGCGATAAAATATTTTACTGCTTATATTTCAAGTCGAGCAGGCAATGAAGACTCTCGATTACGCCAACGTTATTATTTACAAGCGGTTGAAGCCTTTATTTCTGAACTGAAAATTTATCCGGTCATTACTTAACGCATTCCATTAAAGCAAAAGTGGTCAACCCACCGCCAGACTTTATTCAGGTTTATAAAACCGAAGAAAAAGGCTCAGACGTAAATCTTGCATTACACATTCTGAATGATGCTTGGCTTAAAGCTTATGATTGCGCCGTGCTGGTATCAAATGACAGCGATCTTGCTGAATCCTTAAAAATGATTAAAGCACAGCATAAGTTTAATCTTGGCTTGATCTTTCCGAATACCGATGCAAAACGTCACCCTTCTCATCAATTAACTCAGCACGCTGACTTTGTAAAACGTATCCGCCCTGGTGCGCTTGCCAAAGCACAACTGCCGAAGAAAATCCCAGGAACAGAAATTACCAAGCCTGCTGCTTGGCACTGATTTTTTATAAGCGACTTTAAACCTCAAGGCGCAACCCACAGGCTTTTAGGCATCATGCAATGTACTTCTTTGGCGCCAGAAGTGTAAGGCGCAAAGCGGCAATCCATGGTGAGGCTTGAGAGTACATAAACTTGGGTGATGGGCATGTTTTTAGCAGCAGATACTTTTTTGAGCATCGCCATAGAAGCCTTACTCATCGCAGCGAGCGCATCAGGGTCGCGGCCGACCGTGACGAAATCTTGGTCATTATCAGAGGCAAGTAAAGGCGTAGCTAAGGCTGTTGGATCTTTTGGAATAATGCAATAAACACCTTTGACACCATCAACCACTTCAGAGATCGGGCAGTTCCAGGTTTTATAAAGCGTTTGTGTGGCAGCGTTAGCAGAGAGATGGCGTTGTTGTATGATGAATTGCACGGTTTCTGCTTTAGCAATATTAAGCGCTTTATTTAAATCGGTGTCATAGCCGGTAGTAATCCAGCTATCAGGCGTTTCGACTTGTGGCCACGTGAGTTTAGTATTTTTGATCAGATCAACGGTGATGCTAAATTCAGAAAATGCGGTTTCGATCGCCGTTAAGTCAATTTCACCATTACCTTGGCCAGCATGAGAGTCCCCCGTCCAAATTAAAGCGCCTGGAGCAAAGACCGGTAAATATAAAGTAGTGCCCACCACGAGCTCGCGTAAATCCATGTTGCCACCATAACGTCCTGGCGGATCAGTATTAAAAACACCCGAAGCTGCCGGCGCCACAGCCACCAAGCCAGGAAAGGGCGCTAACGGAATCACAATACCCGGCGCAAATTGTAATTGATTTTTTTGAAGATCAAGATGAAAGTAGCTCACTTGTCGATTAGGAAATAATTGCGGAAACAAGCCTTTGCCCGGCACGCTGTTATTAGAAGCATAACCAATTGGAACAATCGAATTGATATGAATTTTGACTACATCTCCCGGTTGCGCACCATCAACATAAATAGGGCCGGTCACCGTATGCGGTCCGCGATTAGGCACCGCATTATTCATTTGCGTGATTTTTGCTGCTGAAACGCCAGGCACTACTTGATTATTGGCAGCCGGTAAAGTTTGAATAACAACAGTATCTCCAGGATTAATATGCAACGCTGGTGCCTGCGCAGTATCAAAAATACCCCACTGCGTGGTACCGGGAGTTGCCGGCAAAATATAAGTTTTGTGCGCTGGATTTAAAGTAGCAGCTGGCGCCGTCATCAAAGCCGGATCAAGCGGGCCAACATAAAAAGGAAAGGCATTGGGGCTCGCAACATTAGGATTAGCCGCAACAGCAGGCGCATCGCCATAAACCGTACCCATGCACAAAGCACTTAAACACAGGGCATGGATTAATCTAGAAAGATATTTTTGTGTTGGTAGCAGCATACAGAATCTTTAAGTGAGTTTGAGTAGCAAAGATATATCATAGACCCTAAGTGGAAGCAATAAGAAAATCCTAAGATTAGAAATATCATCTTATCGAGTTGCACAGTAACCAGAAAATAAAAAACCCTCTGGTACCAAGAGGGTTTGGTTTAAAAATATTATTAAAGGGTTTATTTTTTAGTTATGTTCTACCGCCCCGGGTCACAGGAGGAGTGGTTGTTGTAGATGTGCGTTGAGCAGCTTGTTCCGCAAAAATTGTCGGTGATACGGCAGGTTTTGAACCAGTAGTCACAGTCCCTTCGGCAGCAACAGGTTGTT
Organism: Gammaproteobacteria bacterium; assembly: GCA_020050355.1. Lineage (GTDB taxonomy): Bacteria > Pseudomonadota > Gammaproteobacteria > Francisellales > CACEW01 > CAIQBE01. The sequence goes on from JAGVKT010000028.1 coordinate 3,349, forward strand.
GACGTTGCGTAGTGCAACCAAACGCCCAAGTAATGCAAGACACAACATATGCTATGGCACCCACTAAGCTAAAACCATTAGGAGCAGCAGCAACAGGCTCTGGTCGTGGTGGTGCCACAACAACAACAGGGGTACTCAGCTTAGAAAGTGCTTGCATAACAGCATTATGCGCTGTCGTTGTAAAGTCAATTTTAATATTCATAATAGTAGAGAGATTGCTTGAAGATTTTTTATGCTCATCTAAGTAATATCCAGAAATACGCTCTGCATACTGTGGGTGGGTCTGCATTTCTGTAATCAAGAAATCGCTTATTTGCTTAGCGCTACCAAAAGCAAACTGCATTTGCGCCTTTAAGATAAATTTTAAAAAGTAAGCTTCATCGTTATCAGAGCTAGAGCTAGCATCACCATCAATAGGAGTGATAAGGGTGTTAATGTGCTCTACGGCTTCTTTGCAACATGCAGTGATTTGCTCCATATAGGCTGCGCGTATAGCCAGATTAGTCAAATCTTGACCTTCATATTTAGATTTAATGGCAGCAATTTGTTCAGTCCAGGCTTTTTTAAGTTCATCTACGCTCTTCAAAATATTTCCAGAACGTTCAGAGTCAAATGATGAACTAAGGCTGCTTAAATTTTCAAGAAGATTTGTTACCTTTACTTCAATGGTAGGGATTGGCAAGGGGTGTTGAGCAGCCCGTCTTATTTTTTCGTCAGCAACAGGAGGCTCTTTTTTAACAGGTATACTTACACCAGCGCCGGCACCTGCACCACGCATTCCTGGCGTAGTAGACGATAGTTCTCGTGTGATAGCAGGATTATGTATAACAGAAGCAGGTATAGTATGACTTGAAGCAGTAGCAACCTCCAGTGGTTGCCTTCTCATAAAAGGAGCGCTAAGAGTTGCATAAACAGATCTTAGGATACCTCCTAGACCACCTGAAGAAGCAGCAGTAGATGGTAAAGTAGCGGCGCGCGAAGCCGGTGCATCGGGAGCAGGTCTTTGAAGTTTAACTGCTGTTAGGTCCACCACTAAAGCACTGGCTTTGGAGTCGATTAAAGCTTGCAGATGATCAAGTAATGCAGGAAATTTAGAGAATGTCCAATTAATACCTGATGATGGTTCGGACTGTTGAAGTTGAGCATTTAAAGCATTAACAGCCTTTAGCAGTTCCTCGCTATTATTAGCTTCTGTAATGGCTTTAATTTCTGGTACTATTTCCGCAGCTTTCTGCATCAAATGATCTATTATGGATGCCTGTGCTTCTGCAGCTTCAGGTTGGGTCATAATGCTTCCTCTCACTGTATGCTTTCTGCCAGAGTCATTCATATAGTAGAACATGGTGCGTGTAAGAAAATCAGCAGGAGAGTTTTTGGAAGCTTCTTGATCAATTTGAGCTAATATGAGCGAAGATGCTTTGTGGATTAAAATCTCTTTAATCTTTGAAGAAGTTGTCTCTTTAAGGTGAGTAAAAACAGAACCCTCTTGTTTGCTTAATAAATTGTAAAATTTAAGTAACTCAGAAAGCGCTTTTTCAGTAATGGGGGGATTAGTTTTATTAATACAATCTGTGAAAAAGCTAATTATCCTAGTATCAAGCTCTGCATCGGCAGGACCAAAAAATGCATTTACAATCCTAACATGTGCAGCAATCGCAGCCGCGTTATGGAATTCCTCGTTGATAGCTCTATAGATGGATGTGTTTGAATCAATACATCTACTGAGATAGTAAGTAAGAAGTTCTTGCTTGTCATCTTTAGAGAGAGAAGACAATTTTGGAGTAATGAGCGCTTCTATGGCTGCAATATTAATAGGTTTATCTAAGTCTAGTGCTTTAACTAAACTCAGTACAAAAGTTAACTGGTTAACAGCTTGTTCGTAGATGGGAGCATCAGAAACGGATAAGCGTTCTTTAAGTGTTTCGCTTTGCGCGTTTAAAGCATCACGCAAGCCGTGAAAAATTTCTGGAATTGCAAGCCATTTAGCAATTGTTGAATCCGGATTGCCAAGTTGTACCCTTAGGTTGGTAACTGCAGTTGCAAACTGAGATGCGCTGTTAGCTTCCAGAAGTGCTTTAATTTCAGGAGATTTTTGCTTGGCTATGTTTAGAATATGATTCAAAATTTCTGTGTGGGTAGTAGCGGCAGTTGTCCCAGGAAGATTCATAATCAAGCCTAAGGACCTTGTTTTGCGTGCAAAATTCTCTAAATATTGACGAATAGTATAACTAGCATTACCGCTAAATCCCTCTCTATCAAGTTGCGCAATCGTCAAAGCTTTTATTTTTGCGATCATAGTATTTTTAATCGCTATAACAGTCGCAGGTGCAGTGCGAGCCAATATAGATCCTTCTCGAGAGGATTCCGTCTGATAAAATTTTAATAAATTAGCAAGAGTTTCTTCATTGTTAGCTCTTTCAATACGAGTATTGAAAAATTCAAGTAATCGGGTCTCATCAAAATGGGTCGAAGGCACATCGGTGGTAACGGCGCCAGCGCCAACTTGAGATTGCGGATTGAAAAAAGCGTTAACAAGAGCAATATGAGCTGCTAAATCGGCGTTCATAACACTATGAAGGCGAGACATTTCACTATTGTATACTTTTAAATACCCATCAAAGAGAGCCGCAGCACGATCAGGATGTTCCTGCATTATAGCTATAAGAGAATCACTTATTTCTTTCGCTGTGCCAGTCGCAAAGAGCAATCGTATCTGCAAGTCAAGCTGTAAGGTAAGTGCAACTGCTTCTGTAGAAGAAATTGATGCAGCATTAATACCCTTTATGAATTTATTAATTTCTGCTATTATTCTGGCTTCACAAGCTCGTGCTGCAGTGTCGTATTTTTCTTTTTGTGGCGCATTTGTGAGGTCTTTGCCTATAGTGTCATATTTAGCGTCATTAATTAACTGTTGAAGCTCAGCTTGAAGTTGGGAGATTTTTCTTAGAAAATTATTCTTTTCGCTAGCGGGATCAGATGATGGGCTAGCTGCACCACCCCTTGGAAATAATAAAGTCCCTGCTTCTTTAGCACTGTCTTCTAGAGCTTGTATTAAGCTATTAACTCCGGAGTCGTTTTCAGAAGGAAAAGCAAGCAGGCTTTTATTCTGAGCGCGCCTGGTTACCATTTCTTTAGCGCCTTCACCTGAACCAAGTATAGTGGTAATTAAGCTAACATCCTTACCTGTAACAGTAAAACCTGCAGGAGAAAGATCATAAGCATTTTTTTCTTTATTATACTCAAGATTGTAGCTGAGCTCTGCTGCGATGGGTGCGAAAAGGGGCAAGGAATTTGACGGATCAACAATAGAAATGCCAGATATTTGTAAAGTGACCCGTATTATAGGTTTGCCGCTATCATCCTGGGGTAAAAACTCAGCCATAGTATTTCCCTGGACTTTATTACTAGAAGAGATTCCCCACGGTGCTAAAAGAATTTTAGAAGCAAAACTGTACACTTCCTGAGGTAAATGATAGGGGCCAAAAGCGGTTCTTGGAGGAATAGCTTTAGCCGAAGATGAAGTTGTCGTAACTACTGCATCCGGAGCAGCAGCGGTGGTAGATGCAGATGATGTTATCGTGGCAGTTACAGTGGTGTCGACAGTAGCACCGGCTCCCGCACCAGCTAAATCCAGTGGCCTTGTAGTTTGTTCGGCAATAAGGTCTCTTAAGCGACTAAAATTGTCCAGAGAATTAGAGTAGGGGAATCCATATCGCTGAGCAAAAGCGGCCCCTAACTCTATACCTTTTATATAATAGCTCCCGCGGTTAGCATCAACGTGCAACTTATCCTTATTGTCCTCAGTATCTTGTGTCACAGGTCGCCAAGTACCCGTTCCGTCAGTAGAGAGTGAAGGTAGTAAATAAGAATTTTTAGTGATAGTGGATATGCCGTTAATTTTAACAGTTGGCTCACTAGGTGTTGCTGCTGCTTGGGCCATGATGGAGCTCCTAAGTTATTTATATTTTTATTATTTTTACTTTAACACCACGCATTATATGCTATAAATAAATAAAATTCAACTATATTTTAACATGTCCACGATAAAAAAATTCTTGAAAATCAAGAAGTTAAGTTGTGGTGCCGGTAAGCCGCCCTAGCTAGGTGAGCGGGTGGTTGAAAGACCATCAGCAGTGCTACTAGAGCCAGCGCTAGCACCTGTAGCTCCAAGAGCTCCTGCAAAAGTTGTAGAGCCGCTAGGGCTAGTGGTTTTTGGGTTTGTAGTAGTGTGACTACGGCTGCCCCATAGCGAAGTAAAACAAGAAAAAATAGAGCTCAATACGCTCCACAAGTCGAAGCGGTTAGGGCTTAGATAAGAATGAGGATAAGCGGTGGGTGCTGGTGAGGCAGTAAATGTAGCTGCAGATTTAGTTGCCGCGTCGTTGTTTGAGTCAGGAGTTTTTGTTGCAGAAGTGCTTTCTGACTTAGGTACAACAGGGGTTCTGTCCGTGCTAATACTTGCAGAGCTTAGGGTAGAAGCCCTATCTGAGGGGGCCGTAATAGATCCTGATGAAGATTCAGAGCGGAGATAAGTTCTATGGGGATAACGAAGAGAAGAGCGGCTTCTTTGTAAAGTACTTCTGGGAGAAGTCTCGCCGGTGGAGGGCGCAACAGCGGAGGCGGCAACAAAAGTTGCGCAAATTGCAGCTCTAACTTGATCGGTACTAGAAGAAGGAGCGGTTGTGGTAAGTCGAAACTGCGCCATATCCTCACTTCGGATGCCACAGCGACGTGCAGCTGCATCCACCCTTTGTTGCAAGCGCGCTAGTAATTCAGAAGAATTAAATGTACCGGAGTTAAATACCGTTTTAAGCAAAGTATTGTCCGCTAAAAGTTGTTGTTGTAAGTCTTTAAATGCTGTGGTGAAAGCCGCTTGATTCCGAGCGTTCATAATATCCTGAATGAGCGGTGTTCGGATTGTTACTTGCTCAATAACAGCATCTAGAATCTTTGTATGAGTGGGTTGACGCAAATAGTAAGTAGCTAAGGTCCGATCTGGATTGTTAATAACAACTCTGTAATATTCTTCAAGCGCTTTACTTATATCTGCTTGAGCCTTAGTAGCAAAATTTTCACTTTTAAGTTTATCGATAACAGTAAAAAATTCTACTGCATGCGTTGCATGTGCTGCACTAGGAGCGAGGTTAGAAGTTCTAATACTTTGGATTTTTTCTAAGGTCCGAACTCTGTAAGCATCAGCTTCAGCACGATAAGCAGCCAGTAGAGAGGAATTGGTTAAATCTTGATCTTTATATTTATATTTAATAGCAGCAAGTTCTCGGGCAAACTCTTCTTGCAGTGCTATGATGCTGAGTAGTTTATTTTTATCACTTGCAGGATCGGAGGTAGGGCTGGGCGTAAATAAAGTATTAAGAGTTTCGACTTTAAAGGCTTCAATTGAACTTGTTACCTCCGCCTCAAAAGCTAATGTGTATAAAGATTTATTTTGGGCGCGTTCTGCTAATGCTGTTGCTGCTTTCCCTCTTGCTTCTATCCCCATTTGTATTCCTGCTCGACTTACTTCTGGGCCAGCAAAAATTAGGTCTTTTACTAAAGCGCAATCTTGTCCACTGATTTGAAAACCTGCAGAAGAAAGCTTATAACCGCGTAGACGTGCATCATATTCAAGTTCATAACTAATGGTCGCATCAAGGGGGATAAACTTTTCTTGGTTCCTTGGGGGATTAGCTGTAGAGGAAGCGGTGCGTTCTGAAATGCCAGAAAGATGGGAAGTAACGCGAATTCTTGGAGGTGTGCCAGCGATAGTTTCTGAAGAAGTTTGTTGATCGAGGGCGATCTTCCGAGCAGAAGCTTGAGCGCTTGGCAGTGTCGATAAATAGGCTGCGCTAAAAGCGTTTACAGCAATATTTGCAGCGTCAGCTTCGGTGATTAGAAGTCCATGAGTGTATGGGGCAGAAGTATTATTGAGAGCTACGTTTACATAGTATTCCTGTGAAGTGTATGCAGCAACTAAGTGGCTTAAATAAGTATTAACGACACTTCTAAGCGCTGTAATGGGAACAGTTAGTATTTCAGGAACGCTTGCGCGGGATGCTGTTATTACTGGATTGTGTGCCATGATGAAGTCCTATTTTAGTTGTTTTTTTTATTTTTATGGTGATGTTCATTGAGTTGATTAAATTTTATTACATAAATATATAAAATTCAAGTATATTTTAATATTTTTTATAATAAAATGTTTGTTGAAAATCAGTGCATTAGCTTAAATGCCATGAAATTACGACAATAGAGGCTAATTTTAACTATTAGTTTTTACCGTGATCCTTCGCTTGTGCGAGGGATAGGGTGCAGTTCAATGCCGGTCTCATCACCACCAGCGCTTGCTTTTTCAGAAGGTCCTACTCTTGTCATTAACGAGCTTATAACTGAGGCGCAAAAGGAATAAGCACTGCTAGGCTCAGCAGTGGTTCTAGCTGCTGTCTTATCATGATCAGTGCCAGTTGCCACTCCAGCTCCAGCACCAGCACCAGCTCCGCCGGCTGCAGTAGTAGCAGCGATAGCTAAAGGGGCTTCAACATGAGCAGCTATTAGAAATTCTTGTACAAAAGGAGTTGTAATTATAGGATCAAGCCTCCATGCTCCTGCACCTCTATGTAAATGCAGTGGCAATAAAGCAAAAAAATCTTTAAGTGCTAGTGCGTAGGTAGTAGCAGTAGCAGGTAAAGAAAATTGATAAGTAGAAGATTCAGGTTTTGCTGATCGACTTGGAGTCGTAACCTTAAAGATTTCTGTCAATGCATAGCTTTTCGCAAGCATCATGCGGTACAAATCTTGCGCATATGTATGATTACCAACACTAAAAGTGATCGAGCGATAAGCAGATTCAGCATCATAAAAAGCGTAAACCATAAGAGTAGTTTTGTCCCATTGTTGAGTGCTAGAGTCTTTAAAAAGTATATGATGCAATGTTAGTGCAATCTTCTCTGCATGCTGTGTGGACGCTCCTTCGCCAAGAGTGAGCACTACTCTTTGAGCTGGCGAATGTTCAGGATAGAAAAGCGATCCTACCATGCGCATCGCAGCATCCTCAAGGCGAGGATCTGAATAGGTGTTCCCAAATATGGATTCTAATTCTTTACTGTCATAACTGAAGTGTAGTGGAGCCGGACGTAATTCACCTAAAAAAGCAGTGAGAGTTTTTTCTAAAGCTCCGCCATCTACTAATTTAAGATCTTTTCTGCTCTCAGTGATTGGAGAAAATAAACTGCTGCCTTGATCAATTAACATGATTAATCTATAAACAATATCTTTAAAGGTAAATTTCTTTACACCAGCAGCGCCAGAGCCGGTAGCAGTTAAACTCAAAAGTTGTTGAAAATGTTGATATGGGCGTGATGGATCAATATAACTTGAAATACCCGGTATAAACCAGCTATTTATAAGATGACTAAGCTCTGTACGGATAAGCGCAAAAGCAATACCGCGCGGCATATCTGCATATTTTATGCTTTGATTCTGTATGTATTGAAATAGGCTGTTGATAAAAGAGCGGGGAGGGAAGAGAGCAGCTGCTGCGGCCATAATATGAAAATATATATTTTAATTTATAAAATTATAAATTAATAATATAATCATGTCAATAATAACAAATCTATTTTACTGGAAAAAATGTTGGAATCGCAGAAATACTCTATCAATTTGGAAGAAAAGCGCGTCAATGTTGCTAGCCAGGGAATTTTATCAAAAAATAAAACAATCTTTTTATTATTAGGTTGCTTATTGATAGTCTGTAATGGAAAGCCTTGATTATTGCTGTTAAAATGACGGAAAGCAATGCCATTGAAAGTGAACGCAGTTTTCAAATTCTTGCTGAGTTGATGCAAACAAATAAATAAGGACAAATCATGGCTATCAAACCCGCTGATGTACTACCTGATGATGTAGATAGTACAGTTATTGAGGGCATCCGTGTGCGCAAGGGTACGGTTGCAGCTGTATTGGCTAATTTAAAAGCTCTCGATGTCGCCACAATAACAACCACTGAAAAAGCCGAAATTTTTGAAACGCTTCGTGAGCTTGCCCCCGCTTTAGTGGTTCTAGGATTTAAAAAATATTTAACCTTTAATAATCCTGAGATTCAAAAGCTAGTGGATGAGGCGGAACAACAATTAAAAATTTAAATCTTTAAGCCAATTGTAGCGCTTTTTTGGTAGCCGCCAAATCATAAATAGAGCGTAGTTCAACTAACAAGCCATTTTCCACTGTCCCTAATACGGTCTCATAAACACTACAACCATTTTTAGTATGATATTGCAGAACAATAGCAAAATATTTTTCATCTACCCCTTTAAATTTGAGCAAGGGATCAAATTTAGTAATTTTTGATAAAGCATTATCTTGGTAATCAGACGACTTTTGAAAGGTATTTATAAAATCATTTTTATCATTACTTTTCCAAAAAGGCGAAATAAACTGAAATCCTTCTGCAAGCATATTGGTATCGAGTTCACCTGTTGTAAGCCAAACTTCTGTTAGGTCCATGAGCTCTTCTTGCGTATATTTATTTTTCATTTCTAATTCCCCTGAACGTGTTCTAAAAAGTGTAACACATCCGTATTAAACTGCCATGGGTCTTGTAAAAAAGCAAAATGGCTTACATCTGGCTCAATCAGTAATCCTGCATTAGGAATAGATTGAGCCATAAATTCTGTATCAGTCCGCTTAATGGCTTCATCATGATCAGCATCCACAATCCAGGTAGGCACCTTAATGCTATTCAATTGTTCCAGAGTAAAATTAGGCTGCGTTGCCCACATATTATTAATTCCCGCCAAAACATGATCATACGCTTTAGGTGTAGGGGATTGCCTTGCATATTCAAGACGTGTACGTGCCATATAAGTATCCTGTGGAAATCGCGGAGCGATTTAGCGCAGGATGACGCCTTTGGGGTGGCGCTTCGCTGAATTTAGTGGCTAGCAAATTTGCAATCGGTATTAAAATTATCAAATTTATTTGGTTGATCGTTTTTTATATGATGATATAATGATCAATTTTGATCTGTAGCGTTATCGTATTAGGAATGCCTTTATATAAAAAATTTAGTTTGACAAAATACTCTTAATAGGAGTATAATACACTCATTGGGAGTATTATCCAAATAATGAAATGCGAAATAGAATTAAGCAAAAAAGCAAAAAGGGATTTAGAAAAACTCCCTCATCATATAAAGTTAAAGCTGCAAGTTTGGGTTGATACTGTTGAGAGAATGGGCCTACTTGAAACCCGCAAAATCCCTAGTTTTCATGATGAACCATTAAAGGGAAAGAGAGTGGGGCAAAGATCAATCAGGCTGAATATAGCCTACCGGGCAATATATGAAGTGACTGAAAAGGGAGAAGTTCATTTAATCAGTATAGTGGAGATAAACAAACATGATTACTAAAAGAAAAAGCAAAGCTTTAAAAGATCTTGAGAAAATTACAGGGGGGAGCCTTAGCATCAGTAATGTGCTATGGTCAATTCGTAAAAGTGATGGTTTAAATCAAATGCAATTTGCTGAGAAGCTAGGAGTTTCTAATCAATACCTCTGTGACTTAGAGCGTGGCCGCAAAAGTGTTAGTCCTAAAAAAGCCAAAGAGTTTGCCGAAAAGCTGGGGTATTCCACAGAGCAATTTATAGCTTTAGCTTTACAAGATGCCCTTAATCATGATGGGATTCATTTTACTGTGGAATTAAAGGCAGTTGCGTAATAAATACAGTATTTTTAAAATCTGAATTAATAAACACATATCAGTTATAAAGTTGCAGTTATTTACATATTTCAGAAACTGTAAATAATAATCAAGCAACCGATTAAAAAACAAAGCGTTGGTTTTTGTCCCCAGATCAACCACTCAAAGATACCGCTCAATAGAACATTAACATACAAAATGGACCGTGTTACCTATGTGTCCGGAACGGACCCAAAATCAGGTGGCGTCCTGGGGCGGATTCGAACCGCCGACCTTCCCCTTAGGAGGGGGATGCGCTATCCATCTGTGCCACCAGGACTTTAAGAATCAAATTGTACCATTTATTTGCGAGCGTAGCGTTGATAATAGCGTTGATAGCCAAATTTAGATGCAGCTTGAATATTTTTATTGGTGAAGTTAAAGATATTGCCATCAATTTGAATGCCATGGCTATAAAATTGTTTAATCGTTGTTTCGAGTTCATGTTTTTGAATTTTTCCGGCGGCCATGACGATAAAATTAAGAGCGCAGTATTGCGCAAAAAGTGAGGCATCGCTCACTGCAAGCATCGGTGGGGTGTCAATAATAATAAGATCATAGGCTTGTTCGAGAGATTTTAAGAGTTGGCCTAAATCTTCTTTTAATAATAAATCTCCTGGGTTATTGCTATGTAGACCACAGGACATAAAATCGAGCTGTGCGAATTCGGTAGCATGAATAGTCTTTTCCAAATTAGCCACGCCGTTTAGAAATTCGCTTAAACCAGGGGCAATCGGTTTTTTGAAATATTGATACAAATAACCTTTACGAATATCGCCATCGATTAATAAAACTTTTTTGCCCGCTTCAGCTAAAATAACTGCAAGGTTCACGGAGATAAAAGATTTGCCGATTTCAGGAATGACGCCACTGATAGTAACACATTTACCGGATTTTTTAGCTAACATCATAAAGAGTGAGGTACGCAAGCTACGCAAAGATTCTATTGAAGGATCGTGATTATCAATTTTACTAAGAACAGGAAGTGATTTAATTTCACCTTGATCAAAAAGTTTTTTGTTTTTTGCTTGTAACAACGAAAAGGGTACGATACCGATAGTGCGAATGCCAAAATCACGCTCAATCAAATAAGGATCATTAATACCACCACTTAAAAAATGCCGTCCAAGCACAAATAGACAGCCCAAAATTGCACCCAATAACGTGCTCGCAAAAATATTAATCAATGCGCGTGAAGGCAAGGGCTGGTCAGGCGGGGTAGCAAGTTGTAAAATCGATAAATCACTGCCAAGACCCGCATCAGTGATTTCCATTTGTTGCGAACGTGTCATCAGTTGAGTAAAAAGAATATTGTATACTTTTACATCGCGCATCAGATCAATAACTTTTTGGTACTTTGCAGGCAAATGTGCTAATGCCGCATTAAATTTTTGTTTTTGTTCTTTTAAAGCATCAAGTTCACTTTGAATATTTTGTATCATGGGATTTTCAGGAGTGTAAATTTGTAGTAACTGTGCTTTATTAAGTTCAGTAGCAACCGCTTGATCATCAATAACTGACATATCATTCAACAAGGATTTAGATTGATCATTTAAATCAAGAAGCTCGTTTTGAGCTTGATATTGGTTTAAGCGTGATTCAGCATCAATGAGGTTTTGTTGTGCAAGAGGGATTTCTTGTTTAATAAAATTTAACAGACGCAGGTTTTGTTGTAGCTTTTGCGTACCACTTGCTTGCGTCGTAATATTTGCAACCATATTTAAAATCTTTGAGGCTGCGTCTGGCGAAGCACTAATCAAAGAAAGTTGAATGATGCCCGTATCATTTGCCGAGTCAGTATTGGGAGGGGATAATTCAGTGATGCTGATGGACTTTTGTAAGTTTTGCAAGGTGCTCACATTAGAATATCGACGTAGATAAAATTCAGTGCCTGGTCGCGCGAGCATTTGCCGAATAATAAGACTGAATTTACCATCGTGACTGACCGCAGCAAGTCCAACTTCACCTTGCAAGATCAAATCACCATGATAGTAAAGGTTATAGTGCGTAGCATCTTTCACTCTAAATAAAAAATCTTTTTTAAAATAATCGGGAGGCGTATTAAAAGCGCCTACGTCTAGATGTTCTCCCCCCCAAGCATAACTACGCAAGCCCAGCTTTGCTGAGGCTGGCATGATGCCTTGATAGCGCGCAGCAAAGTAATGTCCAACAATTGGAAAATATTTAGGTGTCACCGTGACGTTTAATGCCAGGCTGTTAATAACCGGTTGTAAAATATAGCTTGACTGCATCAAGGTCATTTCAATTTGAGCAGGGCTTGCAGTAGAACTGAATGGCGAAATACTTGCAGCTTGATTCATACCACTAGAAAAAATACCATTGGTTGCATTGTTTTGATTATCTACTTGCAGTAACACGGCAGGCTGATATACAGGCAAACGAAAAAAAGCGATGATGCTACTCACAAAAAAAGCGATGAACAGCGCAGATAAAATAATATGTTTACCCGCACGTAAATGCTGAAGTATTTCTTTAAAGTCAACTTCGTTGATTTCAAAAGTTTTTTTTAATTGTTGTATTTGATCCATCTTTATAAGTCCAAAGTAAAAATTATGGAGAATTAAGTAAAGAGCGCGTGGTCCATACTGCTTGCAGCGTAGGTAATATTTGATTGAGTACGCGATTCCAGCTAACCGCAGCAGCAGGAGAAATAAAGACAACATCATGATTCTGCATCACAAAACCTTGAGCAAGCAACATCCCCGTCGGTGATTCGCTGTTAAGCCAATATACTGTTGGGTGAGCGAAGTCACCACGAATGACAAAAATTTGGCTGGGGTTGGCAGTATTAGGATTAATGCCGCCTGCATCTGCAATAGCGAGCGCAAGGCTCATCGGGCTATCAGTAAGCGCCAGCAAAGCTTGTTGATTGGCTTCGCCTAAAACATAAATTTGTTGGCTGGCAAAAGTAGTAATGCGCAAAGTAATTTGGGGATTTCTAATATATTTTTTATAAAGTTGCGTGAGCTGGTCTTGCAGCTGATCTTCAGTTTGGCCTGCTACAAATACTTTGCCAAAATAAGGCAAAAAAATCTTGCCATGTGTATCGACCAAATAATCATTCACCTGGCCACCTGAAACACTATTAGAGCTGATAGAAGCTTGGCTACCACTAAAAGAACCGCCTGTTCCGCCCGAGCCACCAGCACCACTTTGTACCAAATTGCTGCCTAAGCTTGGGCTACTGGCTGCAATAGTTGTTCCACCTCCTGGACCACTCCACGTGGGTTGCGACCAAATGATAATGGCAAGATGATCTCCCGGGCCAACATGGTATTCATAAGGCGGAGCAGTTTTCGCCATATTGGTAATAAGTTGAGGGGTAATAGGAATAAGTTCTGGATTAATATCTGTTTGAGCATCAATTTGTGATTGATCAGTGTTGCCAGGATTGCTGAAGGTCATTCCGGGTAATAAACTACAAGCACTAATAAATAAAACAGAAAGATTTAAGGCTAAAAGCTTATAAAAACGTAACATCTAAGGGAGCTTACAATGAAATCCAGTGATGGCATTGTACCGAGCTCTTTTAAAATTGCAAGGCTGTTATTTTAGTTGTGAATACCAGGATTGCAGCCCTGCGTCAATGAGCGCAAATGCATGCCGAAAAGCAGGAATAGGCTCACCATAAGGATCTGGAATATCAGTATTGGTAAATTCACCGATACGAAAAGTTTTGCCTGCACTTTGCGGAAAATCTTTTGAGAGCATTTGTCGTTGAATGTCATCCATCACTAAAATTAAATTAGCCTGGGTTACATGTTGCGTAGTAACTTGTTTAGCGCGATGCGCGCTTAAATCAAGGCCGCGTTCTTGCATTAGTGCTCTGGAGATTTCATGTGCGGGCCAACCCTCCATGGCTGTTAATCCTGCCGAGTTAACATAGATATCAAGATTTTTTTTAGTGAGGTAATCTCTAAGTAAATATTCAGCGATCGGGCTTCTACAGATATTGCCTAGGCAAAGCACAAGAATATTGTCAAACATAATAAATTACAGGTCAAAGATTTCAGGCTTAAGAATATCAGCGTCAAAAGCCGATAGCAAGTTGTGAAAGCAATAGCTTTTTGTTAAGATTGCTCATGCAAAAAATCCGCAACAAAGCTTCGTTGATGTTACGTATATTCAAAACTTTTTTCTTATGGGAATTGCTTAAAGGCTTACGGCTCACTGGGTATCATTTTTTTACGAAAAAAATTACGATCCAATTTCCTGAAGAAAAAACGCCACAATCAAATCGTTTTCGAGGTCTACATGCATTAAGGCGCTATCCTAATGGTGAAGAGCGTTGTATCGCTTGTAAATTGTGTGAAGCAGTGTGTCCAGCATTAGCAATTACCATTGAAGCAGGGCCGCGACAAAGCGATGGCTCGCGGCGCACATCACTTTATGAAATTGATTTGTTCAAATGCATTTATTGTGGCTTTTGTGAAGAATCTTGCCCAGTCGATTCAATCGTTGAAACGCGTATCTTAGAATATCATTTTGAGCAACGCGGCGAAAACATTATGACCAAACAAAAGCTGCTTGCTATTGGTGACGCACATGAAGCGCAAATTGCCAAAGATCGGGAGCTTGATCGCAGCTATCGCTAACATAAGGGCCCGCATGTACTTTAATGAAGCACCATCAAAAATTCCTTTTTTTATTAAGTCTTATGAGGCAGGGCGCTTGCTGATTGATGATGTTATTTACACTAAGCCTATTATTATTTTTCAGGACCAGCTACACTCCAATTTATTGCCCTTGCATTTAAAAGATTTTAACGTAACACATATCCAGGCATTAATTGACTTGGCGCCAGAATTGATTTTATTAGGGACCGGCGTGCATCAGCAATTTCTCGAGCAGGCGCTGCTTGAGTCATTCACCAAAAAGCAGATGGGTATTGAAATAATGAGCACGCTCTCTGCATGTCGAACTTTTAATTTGTTGAGAGCAGAGGGGCGTAGGGTTTTAGGTGCATTCTTTCTCTAGGTTAAGATAGGCTAATAAATCAGTGTATTTTATAATCTAAAAATAGTTTTTATTGAAAAAACAATATAATTTAGGTTATATTTATATCTATATTTATTTTTATAAGATTAAATTTATGGCAGCTGCAGCGACTGCAATAACCGAAATAAGTATTAGCGATATATGGGTTACAGGTTTGGGCAGTGAAGATAGAGCTGTGCGTCGTGAGACATTGGAGGAGTTTGTTGCTTTATTGGAAGAGGACGACAATAGCGAGAGCACGATTTTAGATGCTTTTTGCACGATAGAAATCCGAGACGTCTTAATAAAGTGTCTAGTCAATGATAATTTAATCCTGCGTCGGCATGCCTTAAAGGCAATTATTAAATTAGTGAGTAATGCTTCTAGCGAGCTTTTTTATACTGAGCAGGTGCGAAATGCACTGATAAAAAACGCATCCCATGCTGATGTAGTGATACGTCAAAAGACATTAGCGGTACTTTTTGAGCTAATAACTATTAGCGCGCATAATGATTTTTTTGCTACTAAAGAAATGATAGCTGTGTTGATTCAAAACTTGTCTCATGTTGATCCATTTGTACGGCAAAATGCCTTACAAGTATTAGCTGAATTCATTGATGTAATTGCCAGTGATTCGGAATGTTATAAACAATTTGCATTCGATGAAGTAAGGGATCTTTTAGTGAAGTCTTTAGATGACATCAAAATGCGTGAAAATGCAATCAAAGTAATTACTGCTTTAATTAATATTGATGCAGACGACAGCAGCAGTATTAAATCACGCTATAACACAGATGAAGTAATGGTGAAACTAATAGGCTGTTTGTGCTATCTCGACTTTAGATTGATCAGAGATTTATCAGAAATAATTCAGGATAAGATTTCAAGTAGTAATGATGAAACAAGGGCTGCTTTTTTTGATCAGCTATTAGATGTTTTTTTGTCAGAATCTAATTCTTTATTAGTAGCCTCAAAAGCTGTAGCTATTATATTTTCAAGGTTATTCAGTGGGCTTCCAGAAGCGTCCTATAGAGCCTTTGATGCTAAAAGAAAAGAAAATATGGCCTCATGTTTAATAGTAGAGTTTTCTCGTATTAAAACTCTTAGTGCTGCGCTGCCGCTAATAACTATACTTAAATTTTTTTTTGAAAGGGAAATCCTCGGTGAAGGAGACGCTGTCGAAGCTGGCCTTTTTTTAGGTTCTAAAATTTGTGAAGCTTTCTCCAATATCTTTAAGCTGTTTGTTCCAATACTGGATGAAACAAAGGCAATATCGGCACCTGGAAGGGTAGGGGTGGCATCGGTATTTACAACAGCACCAGAGTTTATAGCAGCACCAGAAACAATAGCACCGGCGTTTGCAATAACACCAGTATCTGAAATAGAGGGAACTCGCGTATTAGACGAAGTACCTAAAATTTATGAGCATACCATAATAATTATCAATGAATTCCTGAAAAAAAATCCTGAAGCAAAAAGCATTTTGAGCACAAAAGAAGACTTAGGTGGGTTGCTGGCACTTTGTTTATCCGAAGGCGATTTGGCAATGCGCAAAACTGCATTACAAATAATTTTTATATTACTTGCCAATACGAATAATCCACTTTTTGCCACCAAAGAAATGTGTGGTGCTGTAATTGAAAATTTATCATATGCTAATGTAGCTGTATGCAAAGAAGCATTTGATCTCACTATTAAATTGATTATTAGCACCAAGAAGGCTTGCTTTGCTACTGAAAGCGTGCGCAATGCTTTGCTAGAAAATTTATTGCGTGTTGATTTAAGTTCGCGTCAAAAGCGGTTACAAGCGATCGGCGAATTAGTTCATGGTGCTAAGAGCATTAGGATTTTTAGTACAGTTCAAATGTGGGATGCTTTGCTAGAAAATTTGTCTGAGGATGATTTAGTATGTTGTCAAGCTGCAAGCAAAATAATTGCAAAATTGCTGTCAAGAATTGATATCGTTAAAGAAGTTTGTGCGATAGAGGAAATAAGTAAAGCATTGCAAAGCGCCTTGGCTAAAGCAGCCGACGCTACGCTTCAAGAAAATATTGTGAGTGCGTTATTGTATATACCTAAGTCATTAGAGTGTGCTCCTGAAAATTATGTAATTTTTGAAGCTCCTGATGTCCGTGCTATGTTGATCAAGGCATTGTCGCATAGTGAGCTGTTAATTCGTCAAAATGCAATGCATATTATCTTCGCGTTAGTAAGAAGTAATAAAGAAAATTACCAATTTTTTGCTACCACTGAAGTGCGTGATATCTTGGTAGAACAATTAACTTATCGGGATTTAACAGCTTCTGAATGTACCTTTCGTCAAGAGTCACTGTTATTTATTGCAGGATCGATAACGCATGATAAAGGAAGTAAGAAAATCTTTAGCGAGAGCACGGTGTTTTCTGTAGTAGAAAAAGAATGCAGATATAGCGCGACGGAGTTAGTTCATGATGCTGCAAATAAAGCGTATTTTGCTTTATTCGGGCGGTAGACAGGCAAGACTCGTTTGGGGTAAATATATACCCAGCGTAATTCAAGATGCGAAGTTATCGAAAAAAATTAACGTAAAAATTTCACTGTTTATTGCCGTAGCATAAAGACCATGCTGTAGGGGCGTAGCAAGCTACACTACTGTCCGGAGAAAATAGCAA
>JAGVKT010000069.1 GCA_020050355.1 Gammaproteobacteria bacterium
AAGGCCTGTTTAATAAAAAAATCATCATTGCTTATGAGCTTTAAAGTCCTGCAGTTACCGGGCGTAGCAAGCTACGCCCCTACAGCATGGCCTTTCTGCCACGGGAACAAACAGTGAAAACTTAACGCCAAGTAAAATCTTCGCATCTTGGTTTGCGTTTGGTATATAATGCGAACTTTCTCTTCTAAAATTTTCTTTTGAAGCAAGGTTCATCTATGCGTTTATTATTTGCAGGTACGCCTGAAATTGCTCGTGTTGTTTTAGAGAAACTTGTTCATTCTGAACATGAGGTTTTGGCCGTGTTGACGCAGCCTGATCGACCTGCTGGGCGTGGGCAAAAACTGCATGAGAGTGAGGTGAAAATTTTTGCACAAATGCAAAGTTTAAAAATTTTACAGCCTACAACTTTAAAGTCATTAGAGCTTCAGCAAGAATTGCGAGATTTTAACAGTGATTTGTTGATCGTGGTTGCTTATGGTTTGCTCATTCCGCCAGAAGTTTTAACTATTCCTAAATATGGTTGTTGGAATGTGCATGTTTCTTTATTGCCGCGTTGGCGCGGCGCGGCGCCGATTCAGCGAGCGCTTGAAGCTGGTGATGAGGTGACTGGCGTGAGTATTATGCAGATGGATGCGGGTTTAGATACTGGGCCTATTTTATTACAAAAAACCTTGCCTATTTTGCCCGAAGACACGGCTTTTACTGTGCATCAAACTTTGGCAACTTTAGGCGCTGAGACTTTGTTGCGGGCTTTGGATTTATTTGTGCAGCAACAATTGACCCCTCAGGCGCAAATCGGGGATGTGACCTATGCCAAAAAATTAACGAAAGAAGAAGGTCGATTAGATTTTAATTTACCGGCGCGAGTTTTAGAGCGAAAGATTCGTGCTTTTTATCCTTGGCCTATGGCTTATACTGAATATGCAGGCGTGCATTTTAAAGTGGGTCGGGCCTTGGTGGTTGATGATGGCACGTGTGGCCGCGGTGGTGAAATTATCGCAGTGCAGCCCGAATTTATTTTGGTACAGACGGCATCAGGTAAATTACGTATCGAGCTTTTACAAAAAGCCGGGAGTAAAATGCTGAGCGTGCGAGAATTTTTGCAGGGGCATCCGCATTATTTTAGTATTGGTCATACTTTGGGTTGATAAGGTATATTATGAATACAGCTCTAAAAATAAGCAATTTGGCTAAGATTTATAAAAATGGTGTGCAGGCACTTAAACAGATTAGTTTTAGTGTGGAACAAGGTGATTTTTTTGCGTTGCTCGGGCCTAATGGCGCGGGCAAATCTACGACTTTAGGAATTATCAGCTCGACGGTAGTTAAGAGTTCCGGGTCTGTAAGCATTATGGGGTATGATCTTGAGCGTGATCCATTTAATGCTAAGCGTTATTTGGGGGTCATGCCGCAAGAGATTAATTTAAATATCTTTGAAACGCCATTACAAATTTTGGTAACGCAGGCAAATTATTATGGCATGCCGCGCAAGCTCGCTTTAACGCGTGCAGAAATGTTATTAAATAAATTAGCATTATGGGATAAGCGCGATCAGCAGACGCGCATGCTTTCGGGCGGCATGAAGCGTCGATTGATGATTGCGCGCGCGCTCATTCATGATCCGCGCATGGTTATTTTAGATGAGCCTACAGCGGGTGTAGATGTTGAATTGCGTAAGCTGATGTGGGATTTTTTTGTTGAGCTTAATCGTGAGGGCTTAACAGTCATTTTAACCACGCATTATTTAGAAGAAGCTGAAAATTTATGTAGAAATTTAGCGATCATTAATCAAGGTGAGATTGTGCGTTTAGATACCATGCAACGTTTGATGCATGAGCTTGAACAAGAAACACTTATTTTGCATGTTGCATCGGCTTTAGAAACTGCGCCTCATCTTCCTTGGGATCTTAAATTATTGGATGCGCATCAATTAGCGGTTTCGGTCAAAAAGGGTCAGTCTTTAAATGAGCTTTTTGTGGCATTAACGGCGCATCATATTAAAGTCGTGAGCATGCGTAATGAATCTAATCGTTTAGAACAATTATTTATGAAGTTGGTCAAGGAGCATCGCCATGATTAATTATTACAGTGTTGCGCTTTATGGCATGGTGCGTAAAGAAGTGGTGCGCTTTATGCGCATTTGGATGCAGACTTTATTGCCTTCTGTGGTGACGACGATTTTATATTTTTTGGTGTTTGGTGAAGTGATGGGTGCGCGCATTGGAAGTATGGCCGGTTTTGGTTATACCGTTTTTATTACGCCTGGCTTAGTGATGTTGGCGATTATTACCAATGCTTATTCGAATGTAGTGAGTTCGTTTTATGGTGCGCGTTTTGTGCGTTCGATTGAAGAATTATTAGTATCGCCGGTGCCCAATTGGATGATTGTTGCTGGTTTTACTATTGGTGGTGTGGTTCGGGGAGTGTTGACTGGCTTGTTGGTGATGTTTATTGGTTTGTTGTTTGCGCATTTTACGGTTGTGCATGTATTTTTGAGCGGCGTGTTAATTATTTTGTGTAGTGTGGTGTTTGCACTCGCGGGTTTGCTTAATGGTATTTATGCCAAAAAATTTGATGATTTGGTTATTGTGCCGACTTTTGTGTTGACGCCTTTGATTTATTTGGGGGGTGTGTTTTTTAGTATTCAAGAGTTGAGTACAGCTTGGCGCTACTTGGCTTATTTAAATCCGATTCATTATTTGATTGATAGTTTTCGTTATGCCTTGTTAGGGGTGGCCCCTGCTGAGCCGCTGTGGGTGGCGTTTTTGGGTGTTATATTCTCGGGTATGCTGCTTTATGGTTATATTATGTACTTGCTGAATAATGGCAAGTTGCAAACTTAAGGTCTAGAGTTAGTTCATATAACAGGCAGCGTGCTCGAAGTATATTCTTTCATCATGCTATTTTTATAGTAATATCTTTATTAGTTAAACATTTTATTTATTTTTTTATAAAAGCTTCTTCGTAAGTATTTGTTATTTGTCTATAAAATATTGTTTATAGATTTTTATTTATGCTGTATAATTATAGTATAAATTAATAATAAATATGAAGGAAAGGTTGTTATGGCAGCAGGAAGCTCAAAAAGTGGTTTTGAACAACTTTTAACAGCGGCAAGTGCGCGGAATTTTACTGAGGTAGCGCGTCTTATGAGTGCTGGGGTTTCGATAGAAACACGAGATAAAGATGGGTTTACGGTATTGCATCATGCAGTGCGTAGCGGTAATCTTGAAATGTTGACTGGGTTGGTAGATTTAGGTGCTGATGTAACAGCCAGTACGAAAAAGGGAGAGCCTCCACTCGTTTTATTTCTCGAGAGTTTAGCGGGGATGTCTTTAGGGCGTGTTACGCCGGATGATGCACAGGCTATGTACAAATTGTTAAATGAGGCAGCAGTTAAACGACCTAAGAAAGGTTCTTCTGCTTTGGCTTTTGGTGCCTCTAATGATGGGAAGGTTGGAGGTTCTAGTTCAGAAGAAAGTGCTGGTGCAGGTAAAAGCAGTGGTAGTGGTTGGTTTTTTGGGTATGATCTTTGGTAATACGGTTCGATTGGTGATTAAATATTGTATTTATTTATATTTATGTATTTTTATATTAAATAAATATTTATTTATGTAATTTGTTGTGTTATAATTTGCATATGGATTGATCTTGAAGATATTGTGAGATTGATCAAGAAAAAAGGAGTTTAACATGCTAAGCGGAACTACAAGGATGCCAATCCCGAGAGTAAGGCTTAATGCAGCGCCTGTGGTGCAAGCGCCACAAAGTAATTGGCTGTGGCGTGGGTTTGTTGGTTGTTTGACCGCGATTAGTACAGCAGTTTCAAATGTAATGAGTGCCTTCACTACCTCTGCGGTGCCCAGTGCGCCAGTATCAGCGGCAGCGCCAGCGGCGTTTTCAGGAGTGGTGGTGCCAATACGCTTAACTGATGCAGAGAGGGATTTTCCTGTGGTTCCGGTTTCTGCTGCCCTTGGTGGTGAGCCTGCGCTAGTTTCTTCGACAGAAGCAATTGCTCAAATCCTAGCGTCAACCCCAGCATCAACGCCAGTACCGGTAAGTGATGCGCAATCAGTTTTAACGGATGAAGATCGAGATTCTGTTGATGAAGCAGCGGCTTATGAGGACGAGCTTTTTCGTTGCTGGTATAAAAATACTGGGGATGAGCTTGAGAATGTGGCTCCATCCTCTGCCTCATCTAAACAAATAGCTAATGACCTTGATGATTTGTGCGATCATGTGGCTATTGATGCTATGTTTAAGAATTTAGAAGAGATGGGTTTCCTAAGTGTTCCTTCTAATGCAGCAACACCTTGGTATGATTTGCTCTTTGGTTCATCATCATCTGCTGAGCCGGTTACTGGTCCTGCGTCTGGTCGTCATTAAAAAGTGCTGCTTTTACTTCAAGCTGCAAAATTTCACTGTTTGTTCCAAAAGCGAATGCCATGCCGTAGGGGCGTAGCTTGCTACGCCCGGTAACTGCAGGACTTTGAAGCTCATAAGCAATGATGATTTTTTTGTTAAAAAGGCCTTGC
>JAGVKT010000100.1 GCA_020050355.1 Gammaproteobacteria bacterium
CCAGCTCCTCCATCGTTATTCAACAACATCATATACAAAGGATGGGGAGAACGTCTTACCATTTTCTCCGGACAGTAGTGTAGCTTGCTACGCCCCTACGGCATGGCCTCTTTGCTACGGGAGCAACAGTGAAAACTTAACGCCAAGTAAAATCTTCGCATTTTGAAGTGTGTTTGGTGTATACCAAACGCACTTTAAAATGCGAATTTCTTACTGCGATTTTTGCGCCCCAATAAACTTTCCTCACCTTGCAATAGAATAACTATTACGCGGCTCGGAAAATTTATTGGGACGCAAAACTCTTGGTAATAATCTTCGCATTTTGAAGTGCGTTTGGTATATATCAGCGGGTTTTTAGACGTTCAGCGCGGATAATGGCTTTTAAATCTTCGTCGGCGATTTTTAAGTCATCGTTAATGATGCGGTAGTCGTATTCGTTGACGTGGGCGATTTCGGCTTCGGCGAATTTTAAGCGGCTTTGGATGTCTTGGTCTTGATCGCCGCGTGTGGCCATACGTGCGCGGAGCTCACCGAGTGAAGGGGGTAAAATAAAAATGCTGATGGTTTGATTTTTAAAAGCGGCGCGAAAGTTGCGTGCGCCTTGCCATTCGATGTTAAGGATCACGTCGTGATTTTTGTTTAAAATCGTCGTGACGGCGTTTTTAGAGGTACCGTAATATTCACCATATACTTCGGCGGTTTCAACAAAAAAATGTTCAGCTTTTAATTTTAAAAAAATTTCTTTGCTGACAAAATGGTAGTGGATGCCGTCGATTTCTCCAGGCCTTTTTGGGCGTGTGGTGTGGGTGATTGCGCTTTGTAGACGTGTGTCGGTTTTTAGTAATGATTTTACTAAAGTTGTTTTGCCCGTACCTGAAGGTGCAGAGATAATAAAAATTAAACCCTGGTGGTGCACATCAACTCCTTTGATTTAAACGTCTAGTAAAATTCTGCTGGGGTCTTCTAGTAATTCTTTGATGGTTTTTAAGAAGCTTACTGATTCTTTGCCATCAACGATACGATGATCATAAGAAAGAGCCAGATACATGATGGGACGAATTACAATCTGACCGCTCACGACTACCGGGCGCTCAACGATGTTGTGCATACCTAAAATTGCGCTTTGAGGGGCGTTGATGATGGGCGTAGAGAGCATAGAGCCGAAAACTCCGCCATTGGTGATGGTAAAGGTGCCGCCTTGCATGTCTTTTAATTCTATTTTATTGTCGCGTGCTTTGTTGGCGTAGTCGCGAATGGCAATTTCAATTTCAGCTAAATTTAGGGTTTCGGTATTACGGATTACCGGTACGACCAAGCCGCGTTCGGTGGATACGGCCACGCCTACATCATAGAAACCATGATAGACAATGTCGTTGCCGTCGATCGAGGCATTCACCGAAGGAAAGCGTTTGAGTGCTTCGGTCGCAGCTTTAACAAAGAAGCTCATGAAGCCTAATTTGATGCCGTGTTTTTTTTCAAATAAATCTTTATATTTGGCGCGTAGATCCATAACGGGTTTCATATCTACTTCATTAAAAGTAGTGAGCATGGCGGTAGTTTGATTCACTTCTACTAAACGCTTAGCGATTGTGGCGCGTAAGCGCGTCATCGGTACGCGTTTTTCGGGGCGGCCGCTGCTAAAATCTGTGGTTAGGGTAGCGCTTTTGTTTGTGGGTTTTTTGCTAGCAGCAGCGACGTCTTGTGTGGTGATGCGTCCGCCTACGCCCGTGCCTTTGAGTTCGGAAGCTTGTAAGTCATTTTCTTGTAAAGCACGGCGCGCGGCTGGTCCTGCTGGGGGAGTGCTAGTGTTGATTTTGGCTTCTGGCATTTTGGGAGCAGTTGCAACTGCGGGTGCAGCAGGTGCGGCGCCGGCAGTGATGCTTCCGATTACTTCTTGGCTTTTAACAGTATCGC
The DNA here is from genome assembly GCA_020050355.1 of Gammaproteobacteria bacterium. Taxonomy (GTDB): domain Bacteria; phylum Pseudomonadota; class Gammaproteobacteria; order Francisellales; family CACEW01; genus CAIQBE01. The sequence goes on from JAGVKT010000100.1 coordinate 1,915, forward strand.
CTGCTTTTTTAAGTATGCTGCTTAAGGTGCCGCTGCTGATTGCCGGAACTTCCATCATGACTTTATCGGTTTCGATTTCGAGTAAAACTTCGCCTTCGGTCACTGCATCGCCGATGTTTTTATGCCAACTTGCAATCGTTCCTTCCGGGATTGATTCGGGGAATTGTGGGGCTTTAATTTCCGTGCTCATTGCGTCATTATCCTTAAACTGATTTTGGCCTTATGATACATGATCTGTCGGTATTTGACAAAAAATTAATGTAGTTTTAACACGTGCGCATGAAACGCTTTTAAGGTGCTGCGATGACCGACCGAAATTAATGTGGTGTTTGGTAAAGCGTTGAGCAGTAGTTGATAGACCAAGGTTTCAAGATCTTCATCCATGGCGCTGGTGGCTTCATCAAGTAATAACCATTTAGGTTCATGTACCAAGGCGCGAGCGAAGCTTAAACGTTGTTGTTCACCTAAGGATAATTTTTGGGACCAATTTAAGGTTTCATCCATCAATGGTAATAAATGGCTGAGTTGGGTTTTGATTAGTACCTCGGTGAATTTTTTTTCGTCATAATCACTGATGCTGGGAAAGGTTAATACAGCTTTTAGGTTGCCTTCAGGTAAATAAGGTTTTTGTGGAATAAATAATAAGCTGTCGTTGGGCTTAATGATGGTGCCGCTTGCAAAGGGCCAGATACCTGCGAAGGTGCGCAATAAAGTACTTTTGCCGGAGCCTGAAGGGCCCATGATTAAGGTGTGCTTGCCCGCACTAATACTAAAATTTAACGGGCCCACTAATAATTCATCAGTAGGTTTGTATAGTTTTAAATTTTTAGCAGCTAATTTTTTATTTTGATAATCGGTTTTTAGGCTTCGTGGTGCATGTAAATAATGGGGGATGCCATTGAGTTTTAACAAGATGTGTAACCGCTGACTGGTAGCGATGATTTGTGCGATTTGTACGTAGTTACTGATAAAGAAGCCGAGCGCGTCGCTGACCACATTAAAGGCTTGGGTGATCCGGCTGATTCCTCCTAAATCATAACGGCGCGCAAAATAACCAGGAAGTGCAATCACTGTTGGTAATAGCGTATTGATGTAACTGATGAGGTTAGTCACGATGCTCAGACGTCTTTGTCGACGCGCAAGCGTGATGAAGTTGCCTACCACCTTATTGAATTTTTGTGTGAGGGTTTCGTGTTCTTTTTGTTCGCCATGGTAGAGGGCGATGGCTTCGCAATTTTCGCGAATGCGTACTAGATTATATCGGAAAAATGCCTCAAAACGTTGTTGCCAAAAAGACAAGCTGATGATGGGATGACCGACTATAAAAGTGAGATAAGTGCTAAAGACGCTATAAATGACGGCCGCCCAAAGCATGTCGCCGTGAATAATAAAATGATGTCCAAAAATAGATATTGGTAAAGGTGAAGATAAAGACCATAAAATTACCGCAAATGAACATAAAGTTAAAACAGAACTGACCGCGCCTAAAATAAGATCTGAAAAATTACCGATCAGGCTTGCGACATCTTCGGTGATCCGTTGGTCGGGGTTATCAAGTTTTGAAGGAAAGGTTTCAACCTGATAAAAATTTTGTTGTTGAAACCAATGATTCACACAATGATGGGTCAGCCAATTGCGCCAGCGGACTTTCATGAGTGCAAATACGTAATCCTGATACGCCGATAAAAGGCTGAAGGTGATGTAAAGTATGATTAAGATGATGCTGAAGTGAATGATCTTCTGCAATTCGTAATTCTGAATGGCACTCATGAAGTTGCCACTTAATTGATTTAAAAAAACATTAGTGCCTACGGTTAGCACGGCGAGTCCGATGCTCAATAATAAAAATAATAAAGATTTTTTAACGGTGCTATCGCCTGAGCGCCAGTAGAGCGCAATTAGTTTGTGAAAGTTTTTAAAGCTGATGTGTTCGCCGCTGGGTTTTGGACTTATCGGTGCTGGGAAAGAGATTTTATTGTTCATGGTAGTTGATCACCTCAAGTTCTGGAAAATATTGTTTTAAGATGCTGCTATTTTTAGTTTCGAATAATAATTTTAAATTAGGGCCAGCATCTTGAGTAAAGTAAACTGCTAGGCCGTCTTGGCGTAATTGCCAAATTTTTTTGATGGCGCTGAGCGTTGCGGGTGTGCTGTAACAAATGCTGGGCATGCTGGCTAACATGGTGGCGTGCATCGCTAAAGCGTTATGTTCTGCGGTTTTGCCGACGAGATCAAAATCCTGTTGTTCTAGGGCGTGCTTCATCAATTGTAAATCGTGTGCTACTTGTTTAGGCCAGGCTTCATATAAAATTGCAGTGTCGGTGGTGATGCTCATGGCGGTGCGTGAGCTTAAAGATTTTTCTTGATCATCAATAATTAATAAACCCAAAGCGAGCGTAGGTAGCGTGTAAGGCAGGGGTTGTGCATAGCTGTCAATGCCATCTTCGAATTCGCCGCGATGCCATTCAACAAAACCTTGCCATAATGAACGACAGGCACTGCCGCTGCCGATTCGACAAATAATTGAGCGCAGTGTGAGGGGTAAATTCCATTGATATAAATCGGCATATGCTTGCACCAAAGCAGCAATGCCGCAGGCGCTTGAGGCTAAACCCGCAGCCAAGGGGATATTCATGGTGGTGTTAATTTCGTAATGAGTTTGTGCATTGGGTCTCAGTAAATCTAAAAAAGCTTGGGTGCGTTGATAAAATTTATTTTCGGTGGATATTTCTTGCTTGTTAAAAATGAGTCGATCATGACTGCGATCAATGACTCTGATATCGGTCTGTGCGCCTTTATTTCCTAGAGAGATTGATAACGAAGAAGTCATGGGTAAATTAAGTTCATGTTGGCGCTTGCCCCAGTATTTGATCAAAGCGATATTGCTGGGTGCAAAGGCTTGTCCGACAGATTTTTGGGGTGTTGAAGGTTGTTCACTTAATAATTTTTGGATAAATTCTTTTTTATTCATGCTCGATTAATCCTAGAGCGCTTAGTTTGATGGGGATGATTTTTATGAATTCTGTTTGTTCAAACGTCGTTTCGGGAAAATAAGTTTCATTTAATTGTCCTAGGCCGATCACACAATCTCCTAAACCCGAGCCTGAAATCTTTGCAGCCAGAATACCAGAATCTGCATTTAAACGCTTGAGTACATAATCGATATTAACGGTGTTTAAGTGCATTTGTTCCATGAGGTTTTGATTCAAGATAAACGCATCTGCGAGTTGATTAATGTCATGTTGGAGTAAGGCTGTTTTTGCGAGCATAACTGCTTTACTGATGTTGGTAAAATAATCTTGATAAATTTTTGGATTATTTTTTTCGGCCTCATTGATGATGTTAATTACCGTGCTGGTGGGTGTTTTAGCGCCAGAATAAATAGCGACCAGTGGAATTTCGCAAGGTAGTTTTTCGAGTGTCAATGGTTTTATTTGGTAATAAATAATTCCTCCGGTGAGTGCCGCGGCAAGATCAGCGCCGGAGCCTTGACCTTGAACTTTAAGCAAGCTTTTTTTGGCGCAGGTAAAAATATCTAGAGGCTGATTGCTAAATTTTAATAAAGCGGCGCAGGTTGCAATTAAGGTTGCTGCCGAAGAGCCCAAGCCTAAATCGGGTGCAAATTCACTGATTATTTCTAGGTCAAAACCTGAGGGTAATTTTTTTTGGAGTTGTTGGACCAGCGATAAAATAAAAGCGAAGGGCGGTTGCACTTCAATATGGGGCAGTGTGCAGGTATATTCTCCTAAAATCGATTTAATTTTGATTTGTTTATCTGTGCGTGGTGTTAGATAAACGTGTAGGCGCAGATGGGTAGCGGCCACGAGGCAGGGATGATTGCGTAATACAGCGTGTTCCCCCATGAGCATTAATGTTGCTGGTGCTGAAGTATGAAGCGTCATTATGATGCTCGTTTAGTTTAATTGTCCACGTAAAGTAAAGTGACGAACTTCGGTGATTTTAACAGGAATTACTTTGCCAATTAAGTCTCGTGTACCGGCAAAATTAACGACGCGATTGTTTTCGGTGCGGCCACATAATTCTTGTTGATCTTTAGCCGAGAAGCCATCTACCAAGATCATTTGTGTGGTATTGATCATGGCGTTACTGATCGCTAAACCTTTTTGTTCTAACAGCGTTTGTAAAATATTTAGGCGTGTTTTTTTAGTATCGAAGCTGACGTCATCTATCAAATCTGCGGCTGGCGTTCCTGGGCGGCGACTGTAAATAAAACTAAAAGAAAAATCAAAATGCAAGTCTTCAACTAGTTTTAGAGTTGCAGCAAAATCTTGATCGGTCTCTTGCGGAAAGCCTACGATTAAATCTGTAGAAATAGAGATGTCAGGACGTACTGCGCGTAATTTTTTTATTTTGCTTTTGTATTCAAGGATGGTGTGGCCGCGTTTCATCATCGCTAAAATTCGGTCGGAGCCTGATTGTACCGGAAGATGTAGGTGATTCGCGAGTTTGGGAATGTCTCGGTACGCGGCGATGAGGTTGTCGTTAAATTCAACTGGATGAGATGTGGTAAAGCGAATGCGCTCGATGCCATCGATTTCGGCAATATAGTAGATGAGTAGGGCTAGGTCGGCGGTTTGGTTGTTATCCATGCTGCCTAAATAGTGATTGACGTTTTGGCCTAGGAGCGTAATTTCTTTAACGCCTTTTTGTGCGAGCGTATTTACTTCGAGAAGGATGTCGTTAAAGGGGCGACTGATTTCGGTGCCGCGCGTATAAGGTACGATGCAGTAACTGCAATATTTGCTACAGCCTTCCATGATAGACACAAAAGCTTTGACGCCTTCAGCTTTAGCCTCGGGTAGACTGTCAAATTTTTCGATTGCCGGAAAGCTGATATCCACTACGGGTTTTAATTGTTGTTGTCGGGCTTTGAGCATCTGCGGTAAACGATGGATCGTTTGTGGGCCAAGAATGACATCAACAAAAGGTGCGCGCGTTAAAATATTTTCACCTTCTTGGCTTGCAACGCAGCCCGTGACCGCGATCAGCAAATCTGGTTTTTTGTTTTTAATTTTGCGCCAACGTCCTAATTGATCAAATACTTTTTCTTCAGCTTTTTCACGCACTGAACAAGTATTGAGAATTAAAATATCCGCTTTTTTTTCATCATCCGTCGGCTGATATTTAAAATGAGTTTCAAGAAGATCCCGCATTTTTTGCGAATCATACTCGTTCATTTGGCAGCCTTGGGTTTTAACTAAATAATAACCATTCATGATGGGCCTCGTGGGTAAGCCGGTTATTATATACCATTCGCACTTGAAAATGCGAAGTTATAGAAGAAATTGACGTGAAAATTTCACTGTTTGCCCCAAAATCGAAAGCCATGCTGTAGGGGCGTAGGCTTGCTACGCCCGGCATGGCAAAGGCATTCACATGAAGAAGTAAGGCCTGCTTAATGAAAAAATCATCATTGCCTATGAGCTTTAAAGTCCTGCAGTTACCGGGCGTAGCAAGTCTACGCCCCTACAGCATGGCCTTTATGCTACGGGAACAAACAGTGAAAACTTAACAGCAAGTAAAATCTTCGTATTTTAATTGCAACGTTTTGAGTAAGGAGCAGCAATTAGATTTTAATGTGCTCGAGATAGCCTTGCGTTTTGGCTGGGCTTAGCGCTTGTCGGTGTGATAAATATAAAATCACTGCCGAGAAGATCGCGACGATGAGCATGTCCCAATCGTGGGGCAAAATATTTTTGCCGTTGCCAAAGTCGCCGAGATAAGACAGTATGCCTTGGCCGAAGATGTAAATGAATGCCCACAGACTTTCGCGGGTGTCGAGCGGGGTGGTGGTTCTATTTTTCCAGCGGGCGCATAGCATGACAATGAGGCCTAGTAAAATGCCCATGAGCATTTTGGAATAAATTGCCCAACCCACCCAGTATAAAATCAAGTTGGTGAAGAAAAAGGCGAGGTAGCACCAGGTTTTTACCATCGGTAAGTTGAAGCGCCGAGGGTAGTTGGGCAATTGTTTACGTAAAGCTAAGAGTGACAGTGGGCCAATGGCGTATCCTAAAACGAAAGCAGCGACTAAAAAACCCATCATGCCTTGCCAGCCAGGGACGGGAAAGAATAGGATCATGCCTACTACAAAATTAAGCAGCACCGCCCAAAAGGGAACGCCGCGTGTATTGAGGGTTTCCATGATTTTAGGAAAAAAGCCATTCTCGCTCATGGCATAAGCAACGCGAGCACTGCTGGCGATAAAGATAACTGCTGTGCCTACAGGGGTAATGATTGCTGTAGCTAGAATTAAATAATGTAACCAGTCTTGGTGCAAGCCGGTTGCGATTCCGATGAAGGGGCTTTCAGCGCCAGGGAAATTTAAGTTTTTCCAGCCATGGGTAAGGCTGCCTGCGGGTACAGCACCAATGAGTGCTGTTTGTAAAACTATATACACCAGCACGCAAATAATTAAGGATCCACCTAAAACAAGCGGAATGGTTTTTTGAGGGTTTTTGGCTTCGCCGGCAAGGACAATCGCAGGTGCGTACCCCGTCAGTGCGAAAATAACACCCCCTAAAGATAATGCGCTTAAGGTGCCTTCTACGCCATTAGGCATAAAGCCTGCTGAGGTGAAGTTGTGAAGGTTAAATGCTAATGACAAGATAATGATGCCTACGGTTAAGGGCACGAAAATTTTGATCCATACGACAATGGCGTTGTAACGTGCTAACCATTTAATGCTGATCAAATTGATGATGCACATGATTAATAAAATTGCGGCAGCGGTGCTATAGCCAGCGTGCGATAAGATGGTGACATTGTTTTTTTGCGTGAGCAGTGCAGGAAAGCTACTGCCTAAATATTGTAAAATCGCCATGGTTTCTGCGGGAGCAACAGCAGCATAAGCAAGCCACATGATCCACCCGAATAAAAAACTAGTCATGGAGCCGTGAGAAAATAACATAAAGCGGGCTTGCGCGCCGGCAATCGGAAACATGCTGGTGAGTTCTGCAAAAGTCATCGCAATGATCATCATGGCGATTGCGCCTGCGATCCAGCTGATTAAAGCTGCAGGTCCAGCCATTTGAGCTGCATAATAAGGGCCGAATAACCATGCCGAACCCAAGATGCCGCTGATTGCTGTGAACATTAGGCCTAAGGTGCCGATGCTTCTTTTCATAGTGGTCATGAGCTTATTCCTTGATTTATTCTTGCTAATACTTTGGTTTTGCCTAAGAGTTCTGCAGTAACATCGATAGCAGGGGATTGAGTGCTGCCAGTGAGAATCACGCGTAAAGGCATGCCTACTTTACCCATGCCGAGATTTAGTTTTGTTGCAACGTCCTGAATGCTGCTATGGATATGTGCTGCATCAAAAGGTTCGAGTTGTGCAAAAGCAGTATGCAGTGCTTGTAATGCAGGTATAGTTTCGGCGGTGATGTGTTTTTGATAGGCAGCAGCATCGCGTGGATAAGTGTCAGAATAAAAATAAATGCTTTTCTTAGCGAGCTCTTTGAGTGTGTGTGCACGCTCTGCCATGATTGGAAGCAAAGCATCAAAGCTTGGGCCGTTATTAGGATCAAGGCCTAATTGCTCGAACTGCCATAAGAGCTGCGGCCGCAGCGTTTCAATGGGAGTGGTTTTAATGTAGTGTTGATTAAGCCAATTTAATTTTTCAAGATTAAAAATTGCTGGCGAGCCGCTCACTTTGTGAAGATCAAAGAGCGTGATCATTTCATCACGAGAAAAAATTTCTTGATCTTGATGCGCGAAGCCCAGACGAAATAAATAATTGAGTAAGGCGTCAGGTAAATAACCTTGATCGCGGTATTCCATCACACCTTCAGCGCCATGGCGTTTTGATAAGCGTTTACCGTCTGCTCCTAAAATAATCGGTACATGCGCGTATTGTGGCAGTGGTGCGCCCAGCGCTTCAAGAATATTTATTTGTCGTGGGGTGTTATTGACATGATCATCACCGCGCACGACTTGGGTAATCTTCATGTCATAGTCGTCAATCACTACGGTGAAATTATAAGTAGGTGCTTGATCAGACCTAATGATAATCAGATCATCAAGCTCGGTATTTTGAAAAGTGATCGTGCCTTTGACTAAGTCATTCCATGATACCGCGCCCGTCTCAGGATTTTTAAAACGAATGACGTGAGCAGCTTTTGGATTCACGTCGTTGCGGTTACGACAATGGCCATCATAGCGAGGTTTTTGTTGTTGATTCATTTGTTGTTGGCGTAATGTTTCTAAACGTTCTTTGCTGCAATCACAGCGATAAGCTTTGCCTGCTTGTAATAATTGTTCTGCCACTTCACGATAGCGATCAAAGCGTTGGGTTTGATAAAAAGGGCCCTCGTCATATTCTAAGCCAAGCCAGTTCATGGCTACCAAGATGGCATCGACTGAAGCTTGCGTCGAGCGCTCACGGTCGGTGTCTTCAATACGTAAAATAAATTGGCCTTGGTGTTGTCGAGCGACTAAATAGGAATAAAGTGCTGTACGAGCGCCACCTACATGCAATAAACCCGTTGGGCTGGGAGCAAAGCGCGTTCTTGTATTCATTCGAACTCGGAGTCAATACACTTATAAGAGCGTTGATTGTACTGGATGACAGCGGTGTTCTGCAAGTGTACAGCTGCTGATTAATTCATAGATCAGACGTTGGTGAGTGCTGTGATCACCTAAAGTAATTAGAGTTGAATAGATCAGTTCGCGGTTATTTTTGTGAATGAGTTGCTGATAAAAATGGATATTATTTTGTTGTGGTGATAATTCTGGCCAGTCCTGGCTATGCTTTAATAATTCTGTTTGATCTTGGGGTGTTGGTGTTTGTGTGTTGTCGGCGCTGAGTTGTAGTTCTAGTAAGGGAATAATGTTGTTGAAAGTTTGTTGGGCAATAAAATAGTTCTGCGTTTCTTTGGTCAATAATATATGAGCATACATGGTTTGCGCCAAGGCCCATAAAATTAAACTTGCCGCAAGTAATAAAATTATTATGGGTAACATGACCATGCCTTCAATGTTTGAGTTGGAAGTTGATATTGCTGTCATTGTGCTCTGCTCTTAATGTTAGTTTTTGTGGTAATACTTCAAAATTTTTAATGTAGTGTTGTAAGAGTACGTGTTGATCATGATATTTGAATTGATATAAACCTTTGGGGCCAATATAAAATTCATTGGTATTTAAAGTGCCTAGCATGATGGGGGGTTGTAGTGTGACTGTTAGAGGTTGACGCAAGGTGAGGTTTTTTTCTGCTCCTAAGAGTTCAACATTGCTGAGTTCGCTGATAATCGTGTGTTGGCAGTCGTCGAGGAGCAAAATACTAGAGGCGGTTATAGGTATGGCTTTGGTGAGGTGAATTTGTGTTTGTTCGGGCGAGAGTGGCGTGCTTAGATAATACGCTTTGCTTTTTTGATAAGTCGTGAGTTTTTTATTTTGCCATTCATAGTGATCGGTGAGCTTTAGTTGTTGCGTATGATTCAATGTCATAGTTAAGGGTGCGCAATAATTAAAATTACTACTGTCTAGGTATTGTTCAAGGAGTAACAATGTTTTAACGCTAGTATCTTCAAGTTCTATACGTTGTGTGAGCGTCTGTGCATGGATGGCTATTAGGTTAATCCAGTTGATGCCCAGTAGGATAAGTAGGTTCGCTAATATTAAATTCAATGAAAATTCACTAAGATTCATACTGTTGATTAAGTGCTCAATATGCGTTAGTATACTTTTTATTCATGAATAATCAAGGGTGAGTTTTATGAATTCCGAAGTTGAAGCTAAAGAAATCATTAGGCTTATTAAGAATTATGCTAAAACCTGGAGTTTGCTTTTAGCCTATGATGAGGGGCGTTTTCCGTTGATCAAATCAGGTTATCAGGGTCAGCCACTTGATTATCAGCAGATGAAGGTGGCGATTGAATTGTTAAAAACTGAACTGGTGCGAAAAAAAGAAGCAACCGCTTTGTTTGCACGGGAATTTGATAATCGTTTTGCAGCAACGCTTGGGGCTATTGAACAAACTTTTTTGAGTAAACCTTTGTATGGTTCTGTTCAAGAAAAAGCAGCGCATTTGCTTTATTTTATTATTAAGGACCATCCTTTTATTGACGGCAATAAGCGGGTGGGTTGTTTTTTATTTTTATTATATTTGCAATTGCATCGCTTGCCTTTGGTTTTGGATGATGGGGCTTTGTTGTTGTTGGCTTTGTTGATTGCAGAGAGTGTGCCGGCTCAAAAGGATATGATGATTCGTTTGGTGGTGAATTTGTTGTTGCCGTGAGCGAAGGTATTTCAATGTAGGCGTCATCCTTTGAAAATTGCTTGCAAAAGCTGAGACCAAGGTCAAGAGCATGCAAGCAATTTTGCAGAGGATCCAGGCTTGAGGCTTTCATTAAAATGATATTAAAAAGTTATTCTTCTCTCTAAGCTTTTAACCTGGATCCTCTGCAAAATTGCCAGGAAGTTCTTAGTTCTAATCAAACTCATCTGTGGCAATTTTCAGAGGATGACCCTAAAGGGGGCGCTTACGGGAGAGGGTGATGCCAGGAGAATGACGCCTCAGAGGGAGGAGAATATCTGCGAATGAGAGGATGAAGCCTATTAAGATGAGTAGTACTTTTTAGCCAAAAGCAACAAGGTGTTTTTTGAGTTTTTTTAAGGCTGCTTCTTCAAGCTGTCGTACACGCTCGTGTGAAATTTGATATTTGTGCGCAAGATCATGTAGCGTGGCTTTGTTGTCGTCTAGCCACCGCGCACTGATGATATCGCGCGAGCGTTCATCTAAATCTTGTAAAGCTTGTTGTAGTGCGCTATTACGTTTTGCTTCGGTGCGATGTTCGATGGCTTCGACGTCAGGATTTTGGCTTTCGGGTGCGGTGAGGTAATTTTCGGGATGAAAGCTATCTTCTTCATCGTAAGCATTTTCTTCAATCGGCGCTTCAAAGTGCATGTCAGCAGCATTCATGCGTTGTTCCATTTCGATGACATCACTTTCTTTTACTTTTAATTCTTTGGCGACATGAGCGATTTCTTCAGCACTCAGCCAGCCTAAGCGTTTTTTTTGGCTGCGTAAATTAAAAAATAATTTGCGTTGTGGTTTGGTGGTAGCTACGCGTACGATGCGCCAGTTTTTAATGATGAAATCATGCATTTCTGCTTTGATCCAATGAACGGCAAAGGATACTAAGCGTACCCCTAGATTTGGGTCAAAGCGTTTTACTGCTTTCATTAAGCCAATATTGCCTTCTTGAATTAAATCAGAGAGTGCTAAGCCATAACCCAAAAAAGATTTGGCGACCGCAACTACAAAGCGTAAGTGCGCGAGGATTAATTGTTGTGCGGCATCTAAGTCATTATTTTCGCGTAAGCGACGTGCTAGTTCTTGTTCTTCTTCTACTGACAGCATGGGAATGCTGTTGGCGAAATTGATGTATTCTTCAATACTCGCTATCGGTCCTAGGGGCGAAACTGCTGTATGCTTTTTGGGGACTAAATCAGTCATTCTGGTAGCGCTTTATTATAATTTTATATTTTATCATATTTCACAGTAAAGGGCACCTCGAAAAATTACCCTAAATTTGCTATTGCTGCGAAATTACTAAGTTGTTATTCTAGGCTTACTTCATTAATGTCTGTTAGTTTTATGCAAAGCGCTTATATTGTCGCGATTCAGCGAAGTCCTGTTACCAAGGCAAATAAAGGCGCTTTTAAAGATTTGCGTCCTGATGATTTATTAGCAATGGTTATTCAAGCAACACTCAAGCAGCTTCCGTCTTTGGATCCAGTATTGATTGAGGATTTGATTGTTGGTTGTGCCATGCCTGAAGGTGCACAAGGCATGAATATTGCACGCATTGCTGGTCTTTTGGCGGGTTTACCTGATTCGGTTCCTGGAGTTACGATTAATCGCTTTTGTAGTTCGGGTTTGCAAAGTATTGCTTTTGCTGCAGAGCGGATTATGTTAGGGCAGGCCGATGTGTTGTTGGCAGGCGGCGTTGAGAGCATGAGTATGGTGCCGATGACTGGTTTTCATCTCTCCATGAATCCAAAAATTTTTACTGATCCTAAGCTTTTGGGTATTTCTTATAGTATGGGTGTGACCGGCGAAGAAGTTGCCGAAAAATATAAAGTATCACGCCTGGCCCAAGATGAATATTCATTACGTAGTCATCAAAAAGCTTTAGCAGCCCAAGCTCAAGGTTGGTTTGCACAAGAGATTATTCCCATTCAAGTGACTACGTCGAGTCCTGATTTAGCTACGCAGAAGGTGGAGGTTAAGACGTTACAAGTCTTGCAAGATGAAGGTCCGCGTGTGGATACTTCTTTAGCGGCATTAGAGAAATTACCTGCTGTTTTCAAAAAAGAGGGTACTGTGACTGCGGGCAATAGTTCGCAAATGAGTGATGGGGCAGCGATTTGTGTGCTCATGAGTGAGCGCATGGTGAACAGTTTAAATATTAAGCCCATGGCGCGGTTTTGTGGTTTTGCGGTTGCTGGGGTGCCGCCAGAGATTATGGGTATTGGTCCGGTTGTTGCTATTCCTAAGGTTTTGAAAGCGACGGGTCTTGCGTTAACACAATTGGATTGGATTGAATTAAATGAAGCTTTTGCAGCGCAGACTTTGGCTGTTATTGAAACTCTAGGTTTAGATGTGCATAAAGTTAACCCTCAAGGAGGCGCGATTGCTTTAGGTCATCCTTTGGGCGCGACAGGGACGATTCGTGCCGCGACTTTGCTGCATGGTTTACAACGTATCAAAGGACGTTATGGTTTGTGCACGATGTGTGTGGGTACGGGTATGGGCGCCGCAGGAATTTTTGAATTATTGTAAAAAATTATGAACTATCAATATAAAAATATAGAGGGTAAAAAATATCTTGAGGTTGAGCAAACTGATTATAGTTTGATTCGCAATCCGTTATTAAACAAAGGATCTGCTTTTACCGAAGCCGAGCGCGAAGCATTTAGATTGCATGGGCTGATTCCGCCCGCTGTAAGCGTGTTAGAATCACAACGACAGCGTTCTTATGCTGCTTTTAAAAATAAAACTACAGATTTAGAAAAATATATTTATTTACGAGATTTGCAAGAATCTAATGAGGTATTGTTTTATAGTCTTTTACAAGAACATGTTACTGAGATGTTGCCCATTGTATATACGCCGACGGTGGGTGAAGGTTGTGTTTATTTCAGTCATCTTTATCGTCGTCCGCGCGGGGTTTTTTTGGCGTATCCATACAAAGATTTTATTGAGCATATTCTTGCGAACCCAGAATTTGATTTGGTTGAAGTTATTGTGGTGTCAGATGGTGAACGGATTTTAGGTTTGGGGGATCAAGGTGTGGGTGGCATGGGTATTCCGATAGGAAAATTATCTTTGTATACTGCTTGTGCTGGCATTCATCCAGCGGCAACTTTGCCGGTTTTGCTTGATACGGGTACTAATAATCCTGAATTGGTTAATGATCCTTTGTATATGGGTTGGCGCCATGCGCGTATTCGTGGGCCAGAATATGAAGCGTTTGTGGATGCATTTGTGCAGGCGGTAAAAAAGCGCTTTCCTAGAGCATTGCTGCAATGGGAGGATTTTGCGCAGCAAAATGCTAATCCTTTGTTGGCAAAATATCGTGATCAGCTGTGTACTTTTAATGATGATATTCAAGGTACGGCGGCGGTGGCTACTGGGGCTTTGTTAGCCGCTGTTAGAGCCACAGGTAGTCGGCTGACTGCACAAAAAATTGTTATTGTGGGTGCGGGTTCTGCGGGTTGTGGTATTGCGAATTTGATGGCGCAGGCGATGATTGAAGATGGTTTATCGAGTGATGAGGCTTATGGGTGTTTTTATTTAATTGACGCGCAGGGTTTGTTGGTTGAGGGGGTTCAGCATTTATCTTTTCAGCAGCCTTTTGTGCAGACGCGCGCGCGCGTAGCTGCGTGGCGGTGTGAGGCGCAAGATATTATTTCTTTGCATGATGTGATTAAGAATGTTCAGCCTACAGTGTTGGTTGGAGTTTCTGGGCAGGGTGGATTGTTTACTGAAGCTTTGGTGAAGTTAATGGCGGCGCAAGTAGCGCGTCCGATTATTTTTCCTTTGTCTAATCCTAATTCTCAAGCTGAAGCTAGGCCGGAAGATTTAGTTGCTTGGACTCAAGGGCGCGCGCTGATAGGCACGGGTAGTCCTTTTCCTGAAATAGTGCGTGCTGGAAGAAGTTTTCGTGTTGATCAGACTAATAATTCTTATATTTTTCCGGGTGTGGGTTTGGGCGTCATTGCGGTTCAAGCGGTACGTGTTACTGATAAGATGTTCATGGCAGCTGCACGGGCGCTTGCTGCATGCGCACCAGTGAATGCTGATCCTGAAGCAAATTTATTACCGCCTTTAACCATGATTCGTGAAGTTTCTTATAAAGTCGCTGTGGCCGTTGCTAAAGAAGCCGTGAGCGCTGGATTGGCGCCCGCTATGTCCGATGAGCATGTAGCGTCGCTGGTGCAAGAGAAGATGTGGACACCGCATTATTTGCCTTATATGACTGGGTTTTAACTGCTTGTTCCCGTAGCATAAAGGCCATGGCACTTTGTAAAAATTTTGACTTTTGATTCACATATACTCATCGTACTTCAAGATGCGGATTATGTTGTCTTTTGAGCTACGATGATTATGGTTTTTTTATGCGATAATTAGTTGATTCAATTTTTTTTGCAGAATTAGGTTTTCTATAAGAGCTGTGGTATACTGCCCCTGCTTTATGAAATTTTGTAGAGCGTGAACTGCCTTTTTTAGAGTTTTGTGTCTTACGTCTTCGTTTTTGTCTTAAGCTTACGATCTCTTAGGGGTGCTTGTTAAATAATATTGAGGAATCTCATGACTAAAAAATTATATATTGGATCATTGCCCTATGCTGTAAGCGATGCAGACTTAGAAAGAATTTTTGCAGAAGTAGGCCAAGTTGAATCCGCACGTGTCATTATGGATCGTGACAGTGGTCGTAGCAAAGGTTTTGGCTTTGTTGAAATGGCAACTGAAGAAGATGCACAAAAAGCGATTCAACAACTTAATGGTGCGACTATTGAAGGTCGCGCGATTTTGGTTTCATTGGCGCGTCCACAAACAGATCGCCGTGGCGGCGGTGGCGGCGGTGGCCGTTCAGGCGGTGGCCGTGGCTTTGGTGGTAATAACCGTGGTGGTAATCGCGATGGCGATGGTTGGAGGTAATTCAACTTAATCATCAAAAAGGCTCTTATTGTTAAGGGCCTTTTTTATTAAAAAGGTTATTTTTAAATGTCTAAAGCATGTCCTTGTGGAACCAATAAAAATTATACAGATTGTTGCGGTTTATATTTGGGAGCGGGTCAGAATCCGCCTACGCCTGAGGCATTGATGCGTTCGCGTTATACTGCTTTTAAGCGCGGCAGAACTGATTATATTGCGCACACTCAGGCCGAGAAAGCGCTTGATAAAGCCCATTTTAATGCTGGTATTCATTGGTTGAAACTAGAAATTTTAAGGCACGAGCCCGCCGTAGATGGCCAGACAGGGATTGTTGAATTTAAAGCCCATTATCTTTATCGAGGTCATAAGCATGTTTTGCACGAGATCAGTTCTTTTCGGCAAGAGCAGGGGCGTTGGATGTATGTTGCAGGTGAAATTATCACAAATTGTTGTCCCGGGCATTAATAGTTTTTTGGTTATTAAGCGATCAAATAGAGTTTTTTTCGGTAATTCTATAAATTTTATTAACTTGTTGATTATTATATATAATAATTATATTATTATATAAATAATTATTGACATTTATATTCATTTGCCGTATGATGAGGTCATCGTAATAAGGCTAAAGTTTAATTAGGTTTAAAAGGAGTTTAGGCCATGGCATTTAATATTAACGTCGCTGATTTGAAGGATGGGATGCCTTTTATGAATGATTTCCGTCATCCTGAAAAAGTACGTCAAGCCGCGCTTGAGCAGGTGCTTGATGAGCTTGCTGATTTGGTAAGTAATGTCCCTGTGGCCAATGGTGTTCAAACTGTACCCAGTGGCACTGAGCTTCTTGCAATGGCGCGTCAAATGGGTGCTAGTCCTGCTGAAGTTGTAGCTACGGTTCAAGCTGAAGTTGAGAATGTAGTTGCAAAAGTTGAAGCGGTAAATTCCTCCGCAATCGATCAAAAAGATTTAACCGCGCAAAAAACTTTACTTGATGAATTGCAATTAGGTTTTGAGCCTAGACCGGTAATTTTGGCAAAAGCTGCTGAAGCTGCAGAAAAAGAACAAGAAGCTGTAGAGCATCAAGAGTTGCGTTTGCTAGAAGATGATAACTCAAGCTCTCGTGCGTTCTTAAGTCAAAAAGGTCAAGATGGCCCGCAATCTAGCGGTCATGGTCGAAGCAGTCATCCTGACGTAGATGAGAGTATGATGCCTGGTTTTGGTCCTTCAGGCTCGTAATCCTTCGAGTTGTATATATCCATCGTACTTCAAAACGCGAAGTTTTCAAAAAAAATTAACATCAAAATTTCACTGTTTATTCCCGTAGCAGAAAAGCCATGCTGCAGGGGCGCCCCTACAGCATGGCTTTTCTGCTACGGGAATAAACAGTGAAATTTTGATGTTAATTTTTTTTGAAAAGTAAGAATGCGTTTGCTATATTTTTTATTGCAGGGCTTTTAGATTTATTTATGAACTGCTTGTAAAATGACCTTAAATTGTTTTATCATTTTATATACTATATATTAATTAATCAAAAAACTTGTGATTGTTAAACCTGATACTTTAGTATGGCAAGAGCAGGTGCAGCATTACCAAGGCTGTTTTCGTAAAGTTATTGCCGCTAGTTTTGCTTTTAAGTTAAGCTGCCCGAACCAGATTTTTCATGAGCGTGAGGTGCATGCGCTTTGGTCTAAATTCATGCCGGATCAGCCCATAGATGAAACTTATCCCAAAACTTTAAGTGAAGTTTTAGTGGTGGGGCGTTTTATTGCTGCTCCAGATAATTCTCAAGGAAAAGTACGTGTTAAAATAGGTTTGATTGATAAGGTCCTGCACTATGCTTTGATGCAAAATTTTGCACCTTTAACTTATCTGGCGCCCATTGCAAATTTGGATGTGCGTCGTTCTCGTTTTCGACCATCGGCATCTTGGGAGAAATATCCTGTGTTTTCTGACAGGGTTAATCCTTTATTTTTTCAACGTGCATCCTTGGATCAAACGCAGCGTATGGCTTTTGCGCCTGGTCTTGCTTTTAAGTTGGAGGGTATGCATGCAGGTGGCCTTATTGTAGGGCAATTGCCATTATTGTGTGTGCGTATGTTTGTGCAAACGCAAGCGCAAGTGTGTAAAGAAATACCTAGTGTTTGTGATACGTTATGGTTTTTTCCGGATGCTGATTTGGGGTTGATGACTTTTCGAGGTCTTGATGTGGTGGCTGATTGGAATGGTAATGATCATCAGGTGTTGATGTTGGTACTTGAAGATATGCGTGCGCCTAAAACTCAAGAATTTTTCACGCAAGTATTAGCGCGTATGACTGGGCCAGAGCGGCATCTTTATCGATCTAGTCAAGAAGGCTTGGTGCCTGATGCAGTTATAGGCGCATCTGTGGGGGCGCTGACTAAAAAAGCGCAGCGCTTGCGTATGCTTCATTCAGCAGGCACTAAATCTTTGCTGTCCGCAGCTCGACCAAAGATTGTGCCGGCAGCGACCTTAAAAGCTAAGTTGGCGCAACAAAATTTAATAGAAAAAGCCGATTTTGCATATTATGATTTTTCTGGTATGAGCTTTGTAGGTAAAGTTTTACAAGATGTCAATTTTTTAGAAGCGAATTTAATAGATGCAGATTTTACAGAAGCGACCTTGAAGAATGTTAATTTTAATAAAACACAATTAACAGGTGCTAAATTTTTGCAGGCGCAGCTGAGTGATGTTAATTTTACTGATCAAGAATTCCATGATAATAATTTTAATTGGGCGCAGTTTAAGCAGTGTCGTTTCAATCAAGGTATGTGGGTGCAAGTTCAGTTCAATCATAGCAGTTTTCATGAATGCCAATTTTTTAAAATTTATGGGCAAGAATTACAAGCGATAAATGTAGTGTTACAAAAATGTTTGTTGACGCAAGGTATGTTGATGGGAGTTGAATTTGCTTATGCGCAATTTTATGAGCTGCGCGTGCATCAGCAATGTTTCCAAAACGTGAAGTTTAGCAAGAGTCGTGGTGATCGTAATGGTTTTGTCGGTGCTCAAACTTATTTTGCTTGTTGTCAGTGGCGAAATTGTGTTTGGACTGATAGTAATTTTTTGGAGGCGCAATTTGTGGATTGTGCTATTGTGGATTCGGCCTTTCCTAAAAGTGAATGGCTGGCGGTGCATTGGTCTGGCATGGAGCTTTTGGCGAGTGATTTTGTGGGTAATGCTTTTAACGATGCGTGTCTAGAGCGATGTGTATTTCAATCTTGTAATTTAATGCACGTGCGTGGGTTGGGTGTGCGAGTAGACGCGCTGCAATTTCAGGAATGTTTTCCTGATGTTTGTTTTTAGGGCGCCTCGAAAAATAGCCCTTTAATACTTCATGTTAATTGATAAATAACATTCCTTTATGACAAAAATTATGCGCTGTTATTTTGGCTTGAATGCTTTTGAGAATGGCTGTTTCGATATGCGTTTGTACGTTGTTAGTTTGTTGGTGCATGTGCGTGAAATTTTGTTGTAGTTCTTGAATTTTTAGTTCTTGATGTTTGACCTTGTGAGTTTGTGTTTCAGTGAAAAAATTATTATGTTGATGGTGTAGGTTTAGCGTATGTTCGGTATGCGTTTCAAGTAATTTTTTGCCTTGAGTGGTGAAGTTTTTTTGTTGGCTACAGTGCTTCACTGTATAGTCATGATAATGTTTTTCAATGGTTTCACCTTGGTAATGGTGGTATTGATTGAGGTAAATATTTTCAGTGGTATCGGCGTAATAATTTTGTGAGTGTTGTAAGGCGTTAAGTTTTTTGGTGATAGTGTTTGTGTCTTGCAAGTGCTTGAGCTTGACATGGGTGGTTGTTAGGTCTTCTTGATGTTTATGTGCGGTGATGCTGATAAGTATGGCGTAATTACCTTGCGAGGGTGTCAAGCTATTTTGTTGGCGTGAAGCTGGAACAAAGCGAGTGTTATTATTGCCAGTTAATGTGCCAATGAGGGTTAAGCTGTTGCCTTGATGTTGTTCTTGATAGTGCCCAGAAGTATACAAAAATATTCCAGGAGTATGGGGATATTTTGAGTACTGTGTGTCGTGGTTTATTGGGTCACCTAAACGTAGATAATTTTGTTTTTGTAAATAATAATTCGGTGTGTGCATAAGGGTGGCGCTTTTGCGATAGGTTGAGCGAGTGCGATCAAAGGTGCCCTCGTTAATGAAGGCGAGTTTGTTGAGATTATCATCTTGCCAATAGGCATTTTGTGCGGTGTCCTGGTGTGTGAGATGAGTGTTTTTAAGATTGTTGCTAGTGCCTAAAACTAATGCTTTGCCCATGATGTCTTCAGGCCAAAGCAGCACAGCGTTGCTAGCGGTCGGGGCGGTCATGTGGCTATGATGATCTGTTGAATGCATGGAGTGAAGGATGCGTAGCTGGGATGCCTGAGGTCGTTGCTCGATGTTTGAGATGTGCGCTGGCGTAAAGCGTGCATGATAATGACCTTGTTGATTGACAGCGATTAGCTGTTGATCAATCGCGCTATTTGCAGTACATAAAGTGGTATGATCGATCAGGCTGCTGTAAGTACAAGTTTCGGGTACTGCATAGTATGGACGATTTGCATCATGAGCTTGTGCGTAAGTTTTTATTTTATGGATGCGTTTAGGGTGATGTTGATCAAAAGTAACAGTGATTAAACTAGAGTGGATGATCCAGGAGTTTTTTTGGTGTTGTTTTATATGAATTTTTGAACTTGCAAATAACCAACCTCCGCCTTGAAGTTTTAGGGTATATTGTTGACGTTGAAATGCTGTGCTTATTTGTTGAGCCTGCGCTTCTGCGCTAGCGTAAGTGCATTGTTGATGATTGAAGTGGTAGGGTAGAGCATGTGGTGCTGTAACTAGCGTTATGTTAAAAGGATATTGTGGTGTTAAGGTTGGGCTTCCTGTGATAACTATGTTATGCAGTAGATAAGCATTATTAACGAGGTCGAGTTTTTCGATGTAGGGTTCTAAAGTCAGTGCTTCGGGAGTGTAAGGTGTTATTGCAAGTTCAAGGTCAGTGCTGAAACGTGATAATGCATCAGAGATTATTAAAGGTGTGTCAGGATGAGTGAATTCAAAAAAATATCCTAAGCCATGATTTTTTAATAAGCGTTGAAAAAAATTAAATAATGATTCGTTATGCATTAATAAAGATGTTATGTAGGTCTTTAGTTTATTGGTTTTGTGAAGTTTTAATAAATATTTTTGGAGCATGTTGGCGTTATGATTTAAACTTTTGTGGGTGAGAAGGTGATGGATGAGTTCTTGAGTCGTGTAGTTATTAAAAATCATAGGAAAGATATAGTTTTTGGTGAGCATTAATGGTGCGGCGATGGTTAAGCGGTATTGGGTGTTATTGGCTGTTTTTGGTAATAAATAAAAAGTTGTTAATATGCCATTGAAATAATAATTTGTTCTGTTGGTGCAATTTATTTTAAATAAAAATTCTTGATGGAGTTGTTGTTCAAAAAAATCTGGTGTAAGTGGCGTGCTTAAAGTGATGTTGATTATAAAAGGTTGGTCGAGCGCCGTTTGTAATTCAAGCTGATGAAGGTTTGCTTCGAGTGCTTGGCCTCTAAGGATTAATTCACCATAGCAATCACAATTGGGCATTGGGTAACTGGTTTAAATTAGATCAGTATTAATAATGATCTAATTAATTGTCATTGTCAATGTGGGTTTACGAGGATTGGTATAAGGAGATTTTTCGTATATTAAATATATGATTTAATAATTGCTGTATAAATTATTTTAATGGTGATATAATTTTGCCAAACTACTTTTTGAAAAGATTAAATGGCGTGGTGTTCTTGTAAAGTAAGCCGATCGGTGGCACGGAATTTGCTGCGCTCATTGGTCGCGTTTTGTTTGGTTGCTAATATTATTGACAGTATCTTTACCTCGCAGGATATGGCGAAGGGGGCTTTTAGAGCTGGAGTAGCTTCTGGTGAGTTGCAGGCGCGCGCTGATTTTGCTGTTAATACAACCCAATGTTTGTCTTTTGCTGATCATTGTGTTGTGCCTGAGCGAGTTATTCCTTTTGTGGGTTTAAGTGCACAGCATTTTGTTCCGGCGATCTTGAATCTGGTGTTGTTTTTTTTGGGGTTAGCTTTGGGGCAGTTTTTGGGGGCTAGAACAGACGCTGATCGCAGAGGTAAAGCTGCCAAAGTTTATGCGCTTTGTCGGTTTAACGAAGTAAGCTGTTTGACAAAAGGTGTGCGTATTCCTGTGCCTGTATTTTGGTTTTTGGTGGTTTCACTTGTTGGTGGGGGTATTTTAGCTGCTAATGATTTTCGTGTGGCAGAAGCCCGAGCGGTCGGAGCGCAGGTGGGTTATCAGCATGATAGTTTTTTAGCGTGTAATGCGACGGATTTTGTTAAAGCGATTTGCTGGTGGAATAATACGCCTATTGTTGATGTTGCGCCTGCCACTTTGGGTATCGCGCCTGCTTTTGATCTTGCTTTAGGTGCGCGCTTGTTTATTATTGGGTTTTTGCAAATTATTAACTTTGTTGCGTCTTTGGGTTTGGGACTCTTTGTGGTGCCTCGTCCGGATGTTCCTTCGGATGTTGAGGGAGAGAGGTATGAGCGTTTGGGGGGTGATCCAAAATTTAAGGGCGATGATCTTAGTGAGGCGCGCTTTGCATCGGCTTTTGGCTCTGTTGTTAGTGTTCGTGGGGCCTTGCGCTTGGAAGGTGCTGGTTTTTTTTAAATTAAATTATTGGAGGGGGTTTATTATGGCCTGTATATTAACATGGTAAGTTTTAGTTGTCGGTGGAGAGGCGTGGTTTCTAGTGTTTTATGGCTGGGCTCGTCGTCAATAGTGCTTTATCTTGCTGTTCGGGGTTTGTTAGATGATGCTATGGCTGAATATATGCGCGGTGTAAATAGTGGGCGCGCGCAAGCATTGTCGGATCTTGATTCGAGTGCTAACAAAACTAATCTGTGCCTGCAAAATGGTACCTTTTCGGCGAGTAATCATTGTACGCAGCCTTTTGACGCAGTTTTTTCGGATTTTTCTTTGCAGCTTATATTTGTGGTGCCCGCGGTAATTTTATTAGCCATACTTGCTTCTTGTACAAAAAAGAAACCTGCGAGTTCAAAACTTGTGATTTTTCCTGCTACATTTTCGTTGAGATGCCCAGTTTTTTGCTTTTTGCCTTTTAATTTGATCGTCATTATCGCTATCGCTGTGGCCTCTGCGCATAATATGGGGATTATTGCTAACACCGATTCGAGCGACGGTTGGGAAGGGGGGTATCAAGATGGTGCTTTTATGCGTTGTAATCAAACAAGCTTTCCTGCGGATTTATGTATCTGGAATAATACTCGGATCGTTCCGGCTGATTTAAGCGCGCTGAAATCAGGCTTGGCGTTTGGTTTTTCTGTTGGTTGGCGCGTGAGTCTTATTTTTGCTTTATTGTTATTAAATGTTATTTCAGGGCTTGCTATGAGATTTTTTCTTCAAGGAAAGCCCGATGCTAGCTTTGTAGATTTTTTATATTTTTTGAGTTTACGAGGTTTGAATCCCGTTAGGGATGAAGGCAGTTCTCAAGGTTCTGAATCTCTCCTTGATGAGACTGGATCTTGGGTTTCGGGTGTGGGGGCTGTTGATGAGATTCTGGGTGCCTCTGGTTCTGTGGGTAGTAGTAGGCCGTCTGCGTATGTGCCGCCTGAGCCCCCGTCCCTTCCTTGGCACAAAGGTGATGTCTTGGCTGTGCGTGATTCCGTTGTCGGGAGTCCTGGAGTGGCAGGTTTAGCAGTAGCTCGCCAGGAGGCTGTTGCGGCGAGGTTATCACGAACAATAGGAGCAGGTGCTGGAGCTGGAGCTCGGGTGTCTGTTGCGGTTATGCCAGGACAAGGAGGGGGTGGTCGCCTGTTCAGTGGATCTTCAAAGGGTGTTGTTTCGGTTCGTGCGGCTACGTGTTAGGTACTTAGGCTGCTGCGCTGATTTCTTGCAAGAGCGTTTCTGCAATAGTAATAATCATATTGCCAGTGGCGCCGCCGCTCCAAAGAGCGTTTGGCTCAGGCATGTAAGCATTAGATAGATCAAAATGCAGCCAGCCTTGTTGTGGATTGGTAAGAAAGCGTGATAAAAATCCTGCTGCGGTAGAAGGCCCGCCTGGGCTGCCAGTGCCGCTAATTTGGGCGTTGGCGGTGTCGGTGATAAACGAAGGTAGCATATCGCGATGCCATAATTCTAAGGGCAAAGGCCAGAGTCCTTCATGCATGGTCTCAGCGTATTTTAAGGTGCGCTCGCGTAATTTTTGATCAAGACTAAATAAAGCGCAAAAATCTTTGCCTACTGCTATTTGAGCTGCGCCTGTTAAGGTGGCCGCATCGATGATTAAAGGTGCGTTGGTGGCATCGGCGCGAATCAATCCATCGGCAAGTACTAAGCGACCTTCAGCATCCGTATTGAGGATTTCAACCTTAACGCCGTTTTTATATTCAAGAATATCGCCGGGTTTATAAGCATTGCCACTGATCATGTTTTCAGCGCAGCAAAGAATCAATTCTACGGGTTCATTCAAACCCTGCAGCATCACTAAAGCTAAGGCGCCGGTGACAGTGGCTGCACCTGACATATCTGCTTTCATGTAATGAATGTTGTTGGTTGGTTTGAGCATGTAGCCGCCGCTGTCGAAGGTAATGCCTTTGCCTACTAAAACTGCTTTGGTGCTGGCTTTAGTTTTATTTTTTGGCATTACTTTAATGCTTAGCAATACGGGTGGATTTACACTGCCTCGGCCTACGTTATAACAACCTACGTAACCATGATGTAATAGTTCTTCGCCAGCAAAATATTCAGTAGTAATTTTATATTTGTTTGCTGCGATTTCTTTAATAAAATTTTCGGCGGCATGGCAAAGACGTAGCGGTGTACAGGCGGATGCGCCCATGTTGTTGTGATATTTTACCCATTCAATTACTTTGATGCGATGCTGCAAGGTAGTGCTGTCTTTTGGATTGAGGGAGGCGAATTTTATGTTCCCTGGATTTTTAGGTTTGCTAAAGCCTTGGTAAAAAGCCCATTGCTCTTCAAGCGTCCATTGATCTGTAAGCTCAACTTCATGCATACCTATTTGACTACATTGACGCGCGGCGGCCTGAATTTGTCGAAGAGGATAAATGCTATTTCGTTTTGTTAAGTTGATGTTGGCGCCATGAGCGCTGAAGCTGAGCAATGGGCTTATTTCTGTGCTGGTTTTGTTTTTTTGTAATTTTATTTTGTATTTACTCATGGTTATAGGCCTTCTTCTAATAAATCGTGTAAATGTAAAATCCCGCTTACTTTTTGTTGATCATCTAAAACTACCAGGGCAGTAATTTTGTGGGTTTCCATTAATGTTAGCGCATTGCTTGCTAATTCATTTTCGTTGATGGTTTTTGGATGGAGACTCATGACTTCGTGGATTTTAATGGTGCTAATTTCCTGCTGTTGTTGTAAGGTGCGGCGTAAATCACCATCGGTGAAAATACCTAAAAGTCGATCATGAGCGTCAAGAATCGTGGTCATGCCCAAGCGCTTTGAAGACATTTCGACAAGTGCGTGCAGTAACAAAGTATCTTTACTGACTCGAGGAATTTCAGTTTTGCTGTGCATAAAATCTTTGACTTTACTCAATAGTCGTTTGCCTAAATTGCCTCCTGGGTGTGCGAGTGCGAATTGTTCACGGGTAAATCCTTTGGCTTCTAATAAAGCTATTGCAAGAGCATCGCCCATTACGAGCGTGGCTGTGGTGCTGGCGGTGGGGGCGAGGCCCAGAGGGCAAGCCTCGTGAGCTACGTGGACGTTTAAATGGATCTGTGCTGCTTTGGCTATTATTGAATCAGGGAAGCCGGTAATGGCAATCATGGGGAGCTTTAATTTTTTGAGCATCGGGATTAAGGTTATAATTTCAGCAGTGCGTCCGGAATACGAAATCATGATGAGGGTGTCATTTTCGGTGATCATTCCTAGATCACCATGTGAGGCTTCTGCAGGGTGGAGGTAAAACGCTGGAGAGCCTGTACTGGAAAGGGTTGCAGCAATTTTGCTGGCGATAATTCCTGATTTGCCCATTCCTAGTACAATAATTCGGCCTTTGCAGGTCATCAGTAATTTGCATGCTTCGTTAAATTGATCGTCTACAAGTTTTGATAATTCTTGCAATGCCCGTGTTTCTATTGCAATAACTTCTTGCGCTTTTGTGCAAAAATTCATAGAATGTCCCTCAGTGCTAACCGCGTCATTTCTTGCTGCAATCATAACAAATTATGTGGACAATATGAAATCACAATTTGCAAATTCTGCTGTTGAGTTTAAGCATGTCAGTTTTTTACGAGGATCGCGCAAGATTTTTGACCAGATTGATATTAATATTCCCCGGGGCAAGGTTACTGCGATTATGGGGCCAAGCGGTACTGGTAAAACTACTTTGTTGCATCTTATTGGTGGTTTGTTAACTTGTGATCAGGGTGAAGTCACGGTTTTGGGGTCAGATATTAATCAGATTCGCCGTGGCGCGCTTTTTGATCTCAGAGCCCGTATGGGTATGTTATTTCAGAGTGGTGCTTTGTTTATCGACCTTAATGTGTACGATAATGTGGCTTATGCTTTGCGTGAACATACAGGCCTGCCTGAATCGGCTATTCATGACATCGTGTTAATGAAGCTAGAGGCCGTAGGCTTGCGTGGTACTGAGCAATTAATGCCTGCTGAGCTTTCAGGAGGGATGGCGCGGCGTGTGGCGCTTGCGCGTGCGATTGCTTTGGATCCTGAAATTATGTTGTATGATGAGCCGTTTACGGGCCAAGATCCTATTTCTATGGGTGTGTTATTAAAATTGATTCGTACCTTGAACGATGCTTTAGGTTTGACTTCTATTTTGGTTTCGCATGATGTGCAAGAAGTATTAGAGATTGTCGACTATGCTTATATTATTTCGGGTGGCCGCGTGATTGGTGAAGGCGTGCCAGAACAACTTAAAAATCATGCTTCGCCTTTGGTGCAACAATTTGTTACGGGTGCGCCTGATGGTCCGGTTGCTTTTCGTTATCCAGCACCTTCTTTGGCGCAAGATTTTTTAGGGACTACTGATGTTTAATAAAATTGCTACGCTAGGGCGAGTTGGTATTGGCTTTGCGATTGAAGCGGGTGAGAGCGGTGTATTTTTATTGCGTACCATCTTCGGACCTTTGCGTTTTAAAGATTTGGTACGACAGCTTTACATGGTTGGGGTATTGTCGTTGGTGATTATTATTGTTTCAGGCGCTTTTATTGGTTTTGTTTTGGGGTTGCAGGGTTTTAATACTTTATCGCGTTTTAGTGCTGAGACGGCTTTGGGGCAATTGATTGCTTTAAGTATTGTGCGAGAATTGGGACCAGTAGTTACTGCACTTTTGTTTGCTGGACGTGCCGGTAGTGCTTTGACTTCAGAAATTGGTTTGATGAAAGCTACCGAGCAACTCTCGGCGCTTACCATGATGGGGGTTGATCCTTTGCGGCGTATTATTGCGCCACGTTTTTGGGCGGGGCAAATCTCCATGCCGGTGTTAATGGTTATTTTTAGTGCTGTTGCTATTTTGGGCGGTTATTGGGTGGGTGTATCGTGGTTGGGTGTGGATGCTGGCTCATTTTGGAACAATATGCAAGCCTCTGTTGATTTTCATGATGATATTATGAATGGCTTTATTAAGAGTATTGTTTTTGGGTTTGTAGTGACTTGGATTGCGGTGTATCAAGGTTTTAGTTGTGTTCCTACTTCTGAGGGTATCGCGAAGGCAACAACACGTACCGTAGTCTATTCGTCTTTAGCGATTTTAGGGATGGATTTCTTTTTAACAGCGATTATGTTTGATTGAAGATACGAAACAAAAGGAAGCATAATGAATAATAGTAAAATTCTTGAATTTGGCGTAGGTGTTTTAATTTTATTGGGTTTGTTGGCTTTTATGTTTATGGCTTTAAAGGTAAGTGGTTTGACTATGGCGAGTAATCCCTTTATGAGCACCACCTATCAAGTGAGTGCTGATTTTACTGATATTGGTGGGCTTAAAGTGCGCTCTCCAGTGAGGATTGCGGGGGTGCAAGTAGGCACTGTGGTTGCAATTGATTTAAATCCTGAGACTTATGAAGCGCATGTCATCATGAGTATCGAAAAAAATGTCGCGCTTCCAACAGACAGCAGCGTAAGCATTACCGCAGCAGGAATTTTGGGTGATAATTATGTTAGCGTTACCCCCGGTTATGCCCGTACCAATATGGCTAGTGGAGGGCAATTTGTGACCACATATGCAGCAACCAGTTTAACTTCTTTAATTTCAACTTTTATGAGTAATAATAATAGCGGTAATAGTAAAAATGCAGGAGGCGACAAATGAAATTCATGAGATATTTACTGGCATTATTTTTTATTTTTTATTTTTTTGTTGGAATAGCTTATGCACAATCGGTACAAAACCCGCAAGTGTTTATCCAAAATATGGTCACTTCTTTGCAAGCTCAAATTGATGGTCGCCAAGCAGAATTAGAGCATAATCCTAAAAAACTATATGCAATCATTCGTACAACAGTGATGCCTGATGTTGATATTAATCATATGGCTGGTTTGGCTTTAGGGCCAAAATGGCGTCGCGCAACTCCTGCGCAACAACAAGAGTTTGTTAATGGTTTTGGTTTGTTATTAACCAAAACTTATGCCAATGCAATCTTGACGATTACAGATTATCAAATTACCGTAAATCCTTTGCGTGGTAATGGTTGGGAAAGTTCTCAGTATGTCAATGTCAATGGTGCGGTAGTTTCGCGTTCAAATGGTCAGCATTCGAATCTTACCTATTATCTTGAGCGTTCTGGTAATGGTTGGAAAATTTATGATCTTGCAGTTGAAGGAGTGAGTTTTCTCAAAAATTATCAATCGCAGTTTCAATCTTTTAATGATATGAATGCTTTGTTGGCAAAGATTGATGCCCTCAATAAAGGTACCAGCGCCAATGATTAAGCGGTTTGCTCAAAATGCTCAGGGCGTATATTTACTCGAAGGCGTGTTAACTTATGTTGAGCTTGCTGCTTCTTGGCATAATTTGGTGCAGGCCTTTTTTGGATCAAAGCAAGAGCTGGTTTTGGATTGTGAAAAAATTACGCGTGTGGATTCTTCGTTTTTGGCATTTTTACTTGCTCTGTTGCGTGAGGCACAGCACCGGCAAGTACGTTTTCGTATTCGGTGCATCACCCAGGATATTCAATCATTGATGAAAGTTCAAGGGATTTGGCCGTTGTTTAAAGAATTAATGGATTAAGGGTTCATGAAAGCTATTGTGGTTGAAGATCTGATTCGTGCGCATTTATCTGGGCAAATTTCAGTGAGTACTCGAGATGAAGTTCATTTTGAAGCTGTGATTATCAGTGAAGCTTTTCGTGGCGTCAGCCGTATTAAACGGCAACAAATGGTATATGCGGCGCTGGGTAAAGCATTGACAGAAGGCCACGTACATGCCATTAGTTTAAAAACCTTAACGCCAGAAGAACATCAAGAAAAGAATCAAGGAATTTAAAAACATGGCTGATAAATTAATTATTCGTGGCGGGCGTCCTTTGGTTGGTTCTGTTCCCATTGCTGGTGCTAAAAATGCGGCATTAAAGATTTTGGCCGGCAGTATTTTAGCAACAGAACCTGTAGAAATTGAAAATTTACCCCATCTTTATGACATCATGACGATGTTGGAGCTTTTAGGGGATTTGGGTTGTGGCATTACCATCTTAGATCATTTAGCTGTGCGCATTAATTCAAATACGATTAATAATTTTATTGTTCCTTATGATTTAGTGAAAGCGATGCGTGCTTCTATTGTAGTATTGGGGCCGTTGTTGGCGCGTTTTGGTGAAGCTAAGGTTGCTTTTCCGGGAGGGTGCGCTATTGGTTCGCGGCCTATTGATATGCATCTTGATGGTTTGCGGGCGATGGGTGCTACCATTGATATTGAAGATGGTTTTGTGCATGCGAAAGTTGTGGGTAAGCGTTTGCGTGGCGCTACTTTGCGTTTGCATACGGTCACCGTGACAGGCACAGAAAATCTTATGATGGCGGCGGCTTTGGCCGAAGGAATTACTACCATTCATAATGCAGCACGAGAGCCGGAAGTCGTCGACCTTGCAAATTTTTTAAGTAAAATGGGTGCGCGTATTGAAGGCGCTGGAACTTCTAAAATTGTTATTCATGGTGTAGAAATGCTGAAGGGCACGTCGCATTATGTCATGCCTGATCGAATTGAAGCGGGAACCTATTTGATCGCTGGTGCGATGACAGAAGGTCGCGTAACTGTTCAAAATATAGCTGTCGAAAGCATGAGTAATATTTTATTAAAGCTTTCCGAGGCGGGCGCAAAATTAAGTGAAAAACAAAATAGCGTTACATTAGATATGGAAGGTCGAGAATTAAAATCCGTCAATATTGAAACAGCGCCTTATCCAGGATTTCCAACGGATATGCAGGCACAGTTTATGGCGCTTAACACAATTGCAAGTGGTATGTCAGAGATTACTGAAACTATTTTTGAAAATCGCTTTATGCATGTGCCAGAATTGCAGCGTTTGGGTGCGAACATTCGTATTAAAGGTAATCAGGTAATTTGTATTGGTGTAGAAAAACTTCATGGTGCGCCGGTGATGGCAAGAGATTTACGCGCTTCAGCTTGTTTAGTGTTGGCGGGCTTAGCTGCTGAAGGTGAAACAATTATTGAAGGTTTACATCATATGGATCGTGGTTATGAATATTTAGAAGAAAAATTTATGCGCTTAGGTGCTGAGGTGTATAGGGTAGCGGAGTGATGATATGCAAACATTTACCGAAAAAATTTTGAATCCGGTGATGACTGAGCCTAGTGTTAAACATTTTTTGTTAGAGCAAGTGCAATTAAATTTAGATGACTTGGATCATACTTTGGGTTTATTGCATGCGCATGATATCGATTTTGGTGATGTGTATTTGCAATATACAGCTTCAGAATCTTGGGCTCTTGAAGATGGGATTGTTAAAGAAGGCAGCTTTTCGATTGATAAAGGTGTTGGTATACGTGCGGTTTCAGAAGATAAAAGTGGTTTTGCTTATGCAGATTTTATTAATAAACAAGCTTTGGTCTCTTGCGCAAAGACAGCGCGTAATATTGTTATGCAAGGTCAGTCATTAAAAACAAAATTAACAGCACCGTTAGCGGTTAAAAAATTGTACACTGATGTCAATCCATTAAAGGCTATGGCCGCCTCAGAAAAAGTTGCTTTGCTAAAAGAAATTGATGTCTTAGCACGTAGTTTGGATCCACGTGTACGTCAAGTGATGGCTTCTTTGTCTTCGGTTTATGAAGTGGTATTAATTGCAGCGAGTGATGGTACTTATGCTGAAGATATACGACCGCTGGTGCGCATTAATGTTTCGGTTATTGCCGAAGAGAACGGGCGTAGAGAGCAAGGTTTTTCAGGGGGTGGTGGTCGTTATACTTTTCAAGAATTATTAAAGAATCGGCCTTATGATTATTTTGTGCGTGAAGCAGTGCGTACTGCTTTAGTGAATTTAAGTGCACGTGCTGCACCTGCTGGTGTTTTTGATATTGTTTTGGCTGCGGGCTGGCCGGGCGTGCTTATTCATGAAGCGGTAGGTCATGGTTTAGAGGGTGATTTTAATCGTAAAGAGAGTTCGAGTTTTGCGCATAAGATGAATGATATGGTTGCCTCAGAATTATGTACTATTGTTGATGATGGTACGCTCGCAGGGCGCCGTGGCTCTTTAACTATCGATGATGAAGGTAATCCAACCCAATATAATGTTTTGATTGAAAAAGGGCGTTTAAAGAATTATTTATTTGATAAATTAAATGGCAAGTTGATGAAAGCTAAATCTTCAGGGAATGGGCGACGTGAGTCTTATGCTTATTTACCTATGCCGCGTATGACCAATACTTATATGCTTGCTGGTACATCTACTAAAGATGAAATTTTAGCCTCGATTGATAAAGGCATTTATGCAGTTAATTTTAGTGGCGGACAAGTCGATATTACTTCGGGTAAATTTGTGTTTGTAGCTTCGGAAGCCTATTGGATAGAAAAAGGTAAAATTCAATATCCAATAAAAGGCATGACCTTGATTGGCGATGGTCCTTCAGCGCTAAAACGCATTAGTATGGTGGGTAATGACCTGCAACTTGATGAGGGTGTGGGTGTATGTGGTAAAGAGGGTCAAAGTATTCCTGTGGGTGTTGGTCAACCTACGTTGCGTATTAATCAAATGACCGTCGGCGGTACGGCGAATAGCAATTAATTCTTTTTGTTCAAAAAAATGCTTGACCTAAAATAATTTTCGGGTTACTTTATGATCATGCTTTCAAGATTAAATAAAATACAATGATGGTAGTGAGTGAATCTTTCAATTCGCTGCAATATTTTGAGTTATTGCGTGCTGCAGGTGTAAGTGAGCAGCAAGCGCGGATTCAAGTTGATATGCTGCATGAGGTGACAAGTAATCACTTCAATCATTTAGTAACGAAAGCGGATCTGGTGCAGCTTGAAACAAAATTAGACAGTAAAATCGTACACCTTGAAACAAAATTAGACAGCAAAATCGTACACCTTGAAGATAAATTAGATGTCAAAATGTTGCAGTTAGAAAGCAGGCTGGAGAGTAAAATTGTAGGTTTGGATAGTAAAATTAATTTTGCCAAGTGGCAGACGATTGGTAGTATGTTTGGTTTGTTGGTGTTGATGCCGTGGCTGCAGATGTTTTTTAAGCATTTGGGTTGGTAGGTGTTTTTTTGTAAAGGTAAATAAACGACATTTAAAAGTCAGCAGCCTTCGTTGTCTAGTAGGCTTTCGGACAGCTCGCTTTGCAAATATAGCTCTCCCATAGCTGTTGTTATAGAATCACGTCTGCTGCCTCCGCCAGTAGAGGGTAACAGTGTGCGAGAGCTTGTTAGTCTTGAAGATTCTCTGGAGCGAGGGGCCGGCGTTAAGTTTAAAGTCCTGGTTGGGATTGTTCTAGGGATTGTCAAGGGCAAAAGTTCTGTGGTTGGCTCGGGCGTTGTCTCGTCGAAACATAAGAGTGAAATTTTTACAGCTATTATAAATCCAATTAATCCAGTGATAATGGGTGCGATGATCCAGACTCGTTTATGTTCATCAATCGGATAAAGATTTAATTGCCCTCCTAAAGTGTTAAAAGTGTAGCCCACGGCTAACAATGCTCCCAAAAGACCTGAGGCTGTAACTGTGGCGGTTTTTTTAAGCATTTCAAGAGTGCAAAACATACATAATGCTTGCATGTTAGTTTGTCTAGGCATTTTGAATACAGGTTCTTGGTGATTTTTATATATAATATAATAAAAACATTTTAAAATAAACTGATTATTATTTTTTAGTTATATACCCATCGTACTTTAGAAGACTGGTTTTTAACTGCTATTTTTTTTGTCTAATAAAGTTTCATTGTTTATCCCAAAAGCGAAGGCCATGCTGTAGGGGCGTAGCTTGCTACGCCCGGTAACTGCAAGGCCTGGAAGCCCATAG